>JBBSIG010000021.1:0-18337 GCA_038232215.1 Gaiellales bacterium
ATGAAGTTCGGGGGCAGCTCGGTCGCCGATCCGGAGAAGCTGAAGGGCGTGGCGCGCCGCCTCGTCGCGGCGCGGGAGGCCGGGAATCGCGTCGTCGCGGTCGTCTCGGCGATGGGCAAGACGACCGACGAGCTGCTCGACCTCGCCCATCAGATGTCGCCGCTGCCCGACCGCCGGGAGCTCGACATGCTGATCTCGGTCGGGGAGCGCGTCTCGTGCGCGCTCGTGGCCATGGCGATCATCGACCTCGGACACCAGGCGGAGTCGCTCACCGGCTCGCAGGCCGGGATCGTGACCGACACCGTGCACGGCAAGGCGAAGATCGTCGAGGTGCGGGCGCGCCGCGTGCACGACGCGCTCGATCGCGACCGCATCGTGCTCGTGGCCGGCTTCCAGGGCGTCTCGACCGGTCACGAGATCACGACTCTCGGACGTGGCGGCTCGGACCTGACGGCGGTTGCCGTCGCCGCGGCGCTCGGCGCCGACGCGTGCGAGATCTACACCGACGTGGAGGGCGTCTACACCGCCGATCCCCGCCTCGTCCCCGGCGCCCGCAAGCTGCACGCAGTCACCCACGACGAGATGCTCGAGATGGCCGCCTCGGGCGCGCGGGTGCTGCAGCTCCGCTCGGTCGAGCTCGCTCGCAACCACACCGTCAAGCTGCAGGTCCGCTCCACGTTCACGGACGCGGAGGGAACCTGGATCGTCGAGGAGGACGACCGCATGCTCGAGAAGGCGATGATCTCCGGTGTGACGCACACCTTCGAGGAGACGGTCTATCGCGTCGAGGGCGTGCCGGCCGCGCGCCTCTTCGAGGCCCTGGCCGAGGCCAGCGTCAACGTGGACACGATCGTCCAGACCGGGCCCGAGATCGTGTTCTCGGCTCCGGTCGAGGATCGCGCGGACGCCTCGGCGACGCTCGACGGCCTGGGAGTCCGCTGGACGGCTCGCGACGATCTCGGCAAGGTGAGCGTGATCGGGGCGGGAATGAAGAGTCATCCCGGTGTCGCGGCAAAGACGTTCTCCACCCTCGCGGGGCTCGGCATCGAGCCGCACGTCGTGACGACGTCGCCGATCAAGATCGCCGCACACGTCGCGAGCGAGGACGTGGCGCGCGCGGTGCGCGGCCTGCACGAGGCGTTCGAGCTCGGGGCTGCCGGAGCGGAGCGCGCTCATGGATGACGCCCGCATCGGCGTCGTCGGTGCGACGGGGGCCGTCGGAGGCGTCACGCTCGAGCTCCTGGCCGAGCGAGGATACAACCCACGCGTGTTCGCCTCGGCGCGCTCGGCGGGGGAGAGGATCGGCGACTCGGTGGTCGAGGAGGCGACCCCCGAGGCGCTCTCGCGGGGCGATCTCGACCTCTGCCTGTTCTCGGTCGGCACGTCGGCGAGCCGCGAGCTCGTTCCCCACGCCGTCCGCGGAGGAGCCCTCTGCGTGGACAAGTCGGCCGCGTTCCGGCTCACCGACGGCGTGCCGCTCGTGGTCCCGGAGGTAAACGGAGAGCGCGCGCACGAGAACGAGGGAGTCGTCGCGAACCCGAACTGCTGCGCGATTCCGCTGACGTGCGCGCTGAAGCCGCTGCACGCCGAGGCCGGGCTCGCGCGCGTGCGCGTGGCGACGTACCAGTCCGTCTCGGGCGCCGGCGCGCGCGCGATGGAGCGGCTGCAAAACCAGGAGCCGGGCGGGGCCGACCTCGCCATGGACTGGGACTTCGACGGCGAGGAGTTCGACGAGGAGGCGAAGCTCCGCGCCGAGACGCGCAAGATCCTCGAGCTCCCCGACCTGCCTCTGAGCGCGAGCTGCGTTCGCGTCCCGATCCTGGTCGGGCACGCCGAGGCGGTCTGGATCGAGACGGAGGAGCCCCTCGCGCCCGGGCGCGCGCGAGAGCTGCTCGCCACGGCGCCCGGGATCCGCCTCGAGGACTTCCCCACGCCGGCGGCCGCCGCCGGGATCGACGACGTCCTCGTCGGGCGGATCCGCTCCGATCCGACGGTCGAGAACGGGCTCGCTCTCTTCGTCGTCTGCGACAACCTCCGCAAGGGCGCCGCGCTGAACGCGATCCAGATCGCGGAGCTGCTGCTCGAGCGCGAGCCCGCCGCCGCGTAGGCGGTCCTGCTCGTTGCTCCTCGCCGCCGTCTTCGGCGCGCTCGCGCTCCTACTGACCGGCACCGCGCCCGCACCCGCAACGCTGGTGGCCGCGGGCGACATCGCGTCGTGCTCCTCGCCGGGTGACGAGAGGACCGCTGCCCTGGTAGCGCGCGTCCCGGGCACGGTCGCGACGCTCGGCGACACCGCCTACGAGCTCGGGACCGCGGACGAGTTCGCGCGCTGCTACACGCCGTCGTGGGGGCGCTTCCGGGCGCGAACCCGGCCCGCGCTCGGGAACCACGACTACGGAACGGCGGGTGCCGCCGGCTACTTCGACTACTTCGGCCCGAGAGCCGGGCCGCGCCGGGGCTACTACAGCTACCGCCTCGGCGCCTGGCACGTGGCGGTGCTGAACAGCAACTGTCCGCTCGCCGGGGGGTGCGAGCGCGGCTCGCCGCAGGAGCGCTGGCTGCGCGCCGACCTCGCCTCCCATCCCGCGCGGTGCACGCTGGCGTACTGGCACCACCCCCGCTTCAGCTCGGGCCTCCACGGCGACGACGACACCGTGGCGCCGCTCTGGCAGGCGCTGTACGACGCCCGCGCCGACGTCGTCCTCGCGGGCCACGACCACGACTACGAGCGCTTCGCGCCGCTCGATCCGGCCGGCCGCGTGGATCGGGCGCGCGGCCTCCGCGAGTTCGTGGTCGGCACGGGCGGGAGGAGCCACTACCCGCTCCTTGAGCGCCGGGCCGGCAGCGTGGCCGCAGACTGGCGGACGTACGGCATCCTGCGGCTGACCCTCCGGCAGGCGAGCTACGACTGGCGGTTCGTCTCCGAGCCCGCGAGCACATTCTCCGACGCGGGCGTCCGTGCCCGCTGCCACTGAGCTACTTCCCCCGAGAAGCGATCTCGGCGATGGCGGAGCGGAGCAGTGGGGAAGTAGCTTGATCTTCAGGCTGCGCCTTTGGCTCGGTTCCGAATCTCCGGACGTGCAGGCACTTCCGAGATTGGGGCCGAATCTCGAGGCGAAGCCTCTGCTTCAAGCTCCTTCCCCCGTCGGCTCGGCCACGCCCTGCCGACCGCGTGTACCGGGGGAAGGAGCTAGGGACGCTGCGGGACCGGCGCCGGCGTGAGTGCCTCCTGGACGACACGGAGCACCTTCTCGCGCTTGCCCTCCACGACCGGCTGCAGACCGCCGAGATCGAGACGGGCGAGCTCGACCCGCCCGGACGTCCGGACCGTGCGGAACCCGAAGTCCGAGAGGAAGTCCCGAGGAAAGATCGTCTTGTGCACGAGGAAGCGCTCCGCGCGGGACTCGCCCTCGGTATAGCGGTACGCGAACGTCTCGAGCGCCTTCGCACCGTGGTCTCGGGCGTCGCCGATCGCCGCCAGGAACAGCGACTGCATCACCCACGGGCTGCCCGCGTCGACGAGGTAGGCGCACGTGACGAGCACGGCGTCGTCGGAGGGCGGCCCGGCCGGAAGCTCGGCCGCGCGAGGAAAGAGCGCCGCCGGCCCGAACTGCATCGAGCCGAGCAGCCGCCCGTCGCCGTCGCGGTAGAGCGTCCCCCACGCGCCCCAGCTCTCCTCCGCCTTCTCCATCCAGCGCTGCTTGCTCGTCTCGCGCGAGCCCCGCGACTGCCACCAGACGCACGCGTGGCACACCCCCGGCGCGCTCTCGAGCGTCGCCCCTGTCAGGCCGGTCAGCTCGGGCGCCATCAGAACGGCCGGCCGGCCTCGTCGACGACGACGTCGATCCTGGCGGCGCCGGCCGCGTTGGTTGCGCGGACGTCGCTCGAGATCGAGTCCCGACTCTCCATCAGCTCGATTGTAGGGTCAGCTCGGTCGCCTCCGGTCGGGCGAAGAACCGGAACGGCACGAAGGTCGTCCCGAGCCCGGGAGAGATGTGCAGGACGCCGCCCGGGCGACGATAGACACCCTCGGTGTAGCGCCAGCGTCGCTGTGAGAGGCGCAGCTTGCCGCGGCCGTAGGGGATGGCGATCTGGCCCGAGTGCAGGTGCCCGGCGAGCACGAGGTGGAAGGAGCCGGGAGCGAGCGCGTCGATCACGGCGGGGTAGTGGCAGAGCAGGATCCGCAGGTCGGCTTCCTCGTCCACGAGCCGCTCCGGCCTCGACCGGCCGAGGCGGTACGAGCGGGGATCGACGCCCGCGACCTGCACGCGTCGTCCCCGCAGCTGCACCGTGCGCGAGTCGTCGGCGAGCAACGTCGCTGGGCGGAGGTCGGCCGGGACAGCGGGCTTCGAGAAGGGGTCCCGGCTGTCGGCGTAGTCGTGGTTGCCGAGAACCGCGAAGCAGCTCGGGAGCCGGCCGAGCAGACTGCGCAGGCGCTCCTCGCCCTCGGGGCGGGAGAGCAGGTCCCCGGTGACGAGCACGAGCTCCGGCCGGCGCTCGGCGGCCCAGGCCACGGCGCGCTCGACTGCCCGCGAGCCGCGCGAGGGGACGCCGAGGTGGAAGTCGGACAGGTGCACCACGCGGAGGCCCTCGAGCTCGGCCGGCAGGCCCGGAAGCGCGACCGCGAGCGAGCGCAGGCGAACCCAGCCGGCCTCGAACCAGCCCCAGGCGAGTGGGGCGGCAAGCGCGGTCGCGAGCGGGAGGCGGGCTCTCATCGCCGGGTCGCGCGCACGGCGCGCGCGAAGCTACGCCTCGAGCTTTTCGAGCACAGGCGCCACCGAGACGACGTGGCGCTTGAACTTGAGCTCGGAGTCGCTCAGGCCGGCGGCGACGCCGACGAGCTGCGACAGGTGCAGGATCGGCATCGCGAAGTCCTTGCCCGTCGTCTTCCGGAGCTTCGACTGCCAGGCGTCGAGGGAGAGATGGCAGAGCGGGCAGGGCGTCACCATCGCGTCTGCGCCTGCGTCCATCGCTTGCTCGATGGGCAGGATCAGCTCGCCGAGAGCCGTCTCCTCGCGCGCCTGGATGATCGGGAAGCCGCAGCACTTGATCTTCGCCGGGTAGTCGACCGGCTCGCCGCCGCAGGCCGTGATGATCGCCTCGAGCGACCAGGGCCGGTCCGGGTCCTCGAAGCCGAGGATCTTCGAGGGGCGGAGGATCTGGCAACCGTAGAAGGGCGCCACGCGCAGTCCCTTGAGGCCCTTGTGCGCGGCCTGCTTCAGCAGCTCGTAGCCCGGGCCCTCGGCGATCTCCCAGAGCAGGTGCCGCACCTCGACGGTCGCGTTGTAGGGCGGCACGCCGACCGACTGGAGGTTCTCGCTGACGCGCCCGCGCAGCTCCTCGTCGTTCTTCAGCTGCCAGTTCGCCTGACGGAGGTTGAGGGTGCAGACGTTGCAGATCGTGAGCAGCGTGTCGGCCCCGGTTGCCTCCGCGTAGGCGAGGATGCGGGCGTTCAGGTGCAGGTAGTAGTCGGGCTCCGCCTCGTGGATGTCGCCGGCGCCGCAGCACGTGACCGACTCCAGCTCCTCGAGCTCGAGCCCGACCTTCGGCGCGAGTGCCCGCGTGGACGTGTCGAGCTCCTTCGCGGAAAGCGAGGCCAGGCAGCCCTTGTAGTAGGCGACCCGGCGCATCAGCCCTCCGCGTGCGGCGGCTCGACGCCGGGCTCGACCTCGGGATCGGTCGCCTTCACGCCCGCCTGCTCGGTGAACTCGATGCGGCCGAGCGCGTGCTCGCCCTGAACGATCCCGAGCGCGCCGTCCCGACCCTGCTCCTTGACGAGGTTGTAGAGCGCGCGAGACTCGCTCACGCCCTTGGCGACGTGCGGCGGGAACGGCGGCGGCACCTTCCCCTTCTTCGCGAGCCCGATCGCGAAGCGCGCCTCCTTGAGCGCCGAGACGACGCCCTGCGTCTTCGGCACGAGCTCGGTCTCGCGGAGCCAGCCGGTCGTCTTCGCAGAGGTGACGAACCACTTCGCGTGCTTCGCGCCCAGGTCGCGGTCGATCCCCTCCTTGATCGACTCGGCGCCGAGCTTGGCGATTGCGTCGCGCGGGTCGACACCCTTCGGGCAGCGCTCGTTGCACATGTAGCAGCGCGTGCAGTCCCAGATGCCGTGCTCGGAGTTGTAGCGCTCGAGCCGCTCGACGGTGTGCCGGTCGCGCGGGTCGCCGACGAAGCGCATCCCCTTCGCGAGCGCCTGCGGGCCGAGGAACTCCGGATCCGACTCCATCGAGTTGCACTCCGACACGCAGCAGCCGCAGTTGATGCAGAGCGCCTCCTTGTGGATGACGTTCATGCGCTGCTGGCTGACGAGGTACTCCTTGCCGTCGGGCGGCTCCTCGTAGCCCGGCTCGAGCCAGGGCCGCATCGCCCGGAACTTGTCCCAGAAGGGGCCCATGTCCACGACGAGGTCCTTGACGATCGGGAGATTGCCCATCGCCGAGACGACCGGCACGTGCCCCGACTGCGCGATCTCGTACATACGGGTCTTGCACGCGAGCACGGCGGCACCGTCCATGCGCATCCCGCACGAGCCGCAGATCATCATCCTGCAGCTCTTGCGGAACGAGAGGGTGCCGTCGTGGCGGTCCTTGACGATGTCGAGCACGTCGAGGAGCGTGGCCCACTCGGGTGCCTCGACCTGGAACTCCTGCAGCTTGCGATCGCCGCTTCGGGAGTCGTAGCGCCAGACCTTGAGGGCGACCGTCATGGTCGCGGGCTCGACGTGCACTGCGGCCTCGGTCACGCGGCTCCTCTCATCAGTACGTCCTCACCTGCGGCTGCCACTTGGTCATCGTCACGTCGCGCCACTCGAGCTCGGGACCGCGGCCGTTCAGCGAGACGACCGTGTGCCGGAGGAAGTTGTCGTCGTCCCGCTCCGGGAAGTCGTGCGGGCGTGCGTGCGCACCCCGGCTCTCCTTGCGCGCGAGACCCGAGACGACCATGCAGTCGGCCAGCTCGAGCAGGAACTCGAGCTCGAGCGCCTGGGTGAGGTCGTTGTTGAAGAGCGTGCCCTTGTCCTCGACGACGACCCGGCGGTAGCGCTCGCGGAGCTGGGCCACGATCTCGCCCTGCCGGCGCATCTGGTCCTCGCGCCGGAAGACGCCGAAGTTCTCGTGCATCGTCTGAGCCAGCTCGTCGCGGATGCGCCACGGACGCTCGCCTTCCTCGCGCTCGAGCAGCGCCTCGAGGTCGCGCTCGGCGTCGGCCTGCGCGCTCTCCGGCAGCTCGGCGGTTGTGGCGGAGAGCGACGCTTCCGCGGCATGGCGACCGGCGCGGCGGCCGAAGGTGATCGTCTCCATCAGCGCGTTCCCGCCGAGCCGGTTGGCGCCGTGCACGGACACGCAGGCGACCTCGCCGGCGGCGTAGAGACCCTCGAGGGAGGTCCGCCCCCAGACGTCCGTGTCCACGCCGCCCATGTGGTAGTGGGCGCCCGGCCGCACCGGGATCGGCTCGTAGATCGGGTCGACGCCCGCGAAGACCATCGAGAGCTCGCGGGTCCCGTGCAGCCGCTCGAGGATCCGGTCGGCGCCGAGGTGGCGGAGGTCGAGCAGGACGTTGCCCTCGATGCCGCGCCCCTCGTCGATCTCGGTCTGCTCGGCCCGGGAGATGACGTCGCGGCTCGCGAGCTCCATCGCGTTCGGCGCGTAGTCCTTCAGAAAGCGCTCGTTCTCGGAGTTCAGCAGGTACGCGCCCTCGCCGCGGCAGCCCTCCGTGATCAAGACGCCCGTGGGCGCGAGCGTCGTGGGATGGAACTGCATCATCTCCATGTCCTTGAGCGCCACGCCGGCGCGGAGAGCCATCGACATGCCGTCGCCCGTGCAGGCGTAGGCGTTCGTCGTCCCGACGTAGAGCCGGCCCGCTCCGCCCGTGGCGAGGATGATCGTCTTTGCTCCGAGCGTCTTCAGGCCGCCGTTCAGGAGGTCCCAGCAGATCACGCCCCGGCAGCGGTCGCCGTCGACGACGAGCCGCCAGGCGAAGTGCTCGTCGTAGACACGCAGGTCGCGCTTCACGAGCTGCTCGTAGAGGACCTGCAGGAGGACGTGGCCGGTGATGTCGGCCGCGTAGGCGGTGCGGGGCGCGCCCGCGGCGCCGAAGGGCCGCTGCGCGATCCGGCCGTCGTCGGTGCGCGAGAAGACGGCGCCCCAGCGCTCGAGCTCGTAGACGTCGCCGGGGGCCTCGGTGCAGAGGACCTCGATCGCGTCCTGGTCGCCGAGGTAGTCGGAGCCCTTGACCGTGTCGTACGCGTGCGTCTCGGGATCGTCCTCCGACGCGTTTCCGAGCGCTGCGTTGATCCCGCCCTCGGCCGCGCCCGAGTGGCTGCGGGTCGGGTGGATCTTCGAGACGAGGGCGACGTCGGCGCCCGCGTCGTGCGCCTCGATGGCCGCCCGCATGCCGGCACAGCCGGCTCCGACTACGAGGACGTCGTGCGTCGCGATCACTACGCCTCGGACGCTACACAATGGCGCCCGCCCACCGTCTCGCCAGATTTCGCACATTCGTCACACCTCCGTGCAAAGTCGTGACGGTGTCTGGCACCGTCACGGGGCGGTCACGAGATCGGAACGGGGGCGTGACTGCGCGCGGGGTCAGGGCCGGGGGCCGGCGGCTGCGACCTCGGGGTCGACGCCGTCGAGCTTCGAGAGGTTGTCGAGGAAGAGCGACGCGAGCTTCCGCGCCTCCCGGTCGTACGCGACGTGGTCCGACCAGGTGGCGCGCGGCTCGAGGAGCCGCGACTCGACACCCGGAACCTCGACCGGAACCTCGAACCCGAAGATGGGGTCGGCGCGGTACTCGACGCCGTCGAGCGACCCTTCGACGGCCGCGCGGAGAAGCACGCGGGTGGCCGCGATCGGCATCCGCTCGCCCTCCCCGAAGGGCCCTCCCGTCCAGCCGGTGTTGACGAGCCAGACCGTGGATCCGTGCCGGCGGAGCTTCTCGCCGAGCAGGCGCGCGTACACCGGCGGAGGTTGGGGCAGGAAGGGTGCGCCGAAGCAGGCCGAGAACGTCGGCTGCGGCTCCGTCACGCCGATCTCCGTGCCCGCGAGCTTCGCCGTGAAGCCCGAGAGGAAGTAGAACATCGCCTGCTCGCAGGTCAGCCGCGCGAGCGGCGGCAGGATGCCGAAGGCGTCCGCGGTCAGGAACACGACCGCGCTCGGGTGCCCCGCCCGCTTCTCGGGCAACGCGTTCGCGACCTGCTCGAGCCGGTAGGCGGCGCGCGTGTTCTCGGTCTTCGAGTCGTCGTCGAGGTCGAGGACGCCGCTCTCGTCGACCACGACGTTCTCGAGGATGGTGCCGAACGTGCGCGTCGTCCTGTAGATCTCCGGCTCGGCGGTCGGGGACAGCCGGATCACCTTCGCGTAGCACCCACCCTCGATGTTGAAGATCCCCTCGTCGCCCCAGCCGTGCTCGTCGTCGCCGACGAGGAAGCGTGACGGGTCCGCCGAGAGCGTCGTCTTGCCCGTGCCGGAGAGCCCGAAGAAGATCGCCACCGTGCCGTCCTCCCCAACGTTCGCCGAGCAGTGCATCGGCAAGACGCCCTCGAGCGGCAGGCGGTCGTTCATGACGGTGAAGATCGACTTCTTGATCTCGCCCGCGTAGAACGTGCCGCCGATCAGCACCTCCGTGCGGCTCGGGTGGAGCACGACGAAGGTGCCGGTCCGTGTGCCGTCCGTGTCCGGATCGGCCTCGACCTCGGGAGCGTGCAGGACGAGCGCCTGCGGCTCGAACAGCCGCAGCTCGTCCGGGCTCGGCTCGATGAAGAGCGTCCGCGCGAAGAGCGCGTGGTACGGACGGTCGGTGATCACGCGAACCCCGATGCGCCTGGCCGGATCGGCACCGGCGAACGCGTCCACGACGTAGAGCACGTCCTGCGCCTCGAGATGGCCGGCCACCTTGTCGCGGAGCCGCCCGAATCCCGTCTCGGAGATCGGCCGATTGACGTCGCCCCACCAGATGCGGCTCTCGGACCCGGGCTCGCGCACGACGAGCTTGTCCTTCGGCGAGCGACCGGTGAAGAGGCCCGTGTCGACCACGAGGGGCCCTCCCTCGGCGAGCTGCCCGTCTCCGCGTGCGAGCGCGTGGGTGTAGAGGAGAGCGGTGGTCGGGTTCCAGTGGATCCGCCCCTGCGCCCGGAGACCGTGCTCGGCGAGAGCTCGCCCACGATGCTCGATCGCGGTCATCCAACACCTCCTTCCTCGTGACGGCCGGACGGAAACTGGGCGCCCGCGGAGCGGACGTCGGCGCGGTGGGTGTCCGTATCGTAAGGGCCGCATGCCGCTGGTGCCTCCCGACCCACCGCTCTCGGACGGTGTCGTCACGCTTCGCCCGTGGCGGGAGGAGGACGTGCCGTCGCTCGTCTCCTGCTGCGGCGACGCGGAGATCGCCGCCTTCATCGACCAGATCCCGCAGCCCTACCGCGAGGAGGACGCCCGGGTGTACGTCGAGCACGCCTCCGCCGGCTGGAACGACGGCACGGAGGCCGCGTTCGCCCTCACCGCCGCCGACGGCGGAGAGGTGCTCGGATCGATCGGCGTCCGCTGGCTCGACCCGGAGCAGGGCGTCGGCGAGGTGGGGTACTGGGTGCGGCGCGAGGCCCGCGGCCGCGGTGTGGCGACCCGCGGCCTGCAGCTCGTCGCCCGCTGGACGCTCCGGGAAGTCGGCCTCGCCCGGCTGCAGCTGCGCGCGGACGAGCGGAACGCCCCGTCGCGCCGAGTGGCGCAGAACGCGGGCTTCACGGAGGAGGGGACCCTGCGCTCGGCCAGGTTCAACGCCCGGCAGCGCAGACGCGTCGACTTCGTCATGTACTCGCTACTGCCCGGCGAGCTCGCGTAGAGGCATCGCGGTCGCCGCCGCGAACCGGGCCGCGTGGACGCCCGGCGCGCGATCGACCGCTTCGTCGACAGTCCGGCGCTGTCGGCGGCGACCCGGCGCGCCTACCGCAGCGACGTGGAGGAGTTCGCGGGCTGGCTCGCCTGCCGGGGAATCCCGCTCGACGCCGTCGACTCGCGCGCCCTCGCGGGCTACGCGACGACGCTCGGCCGCGCCCGGCCGCGCAAGCTGGCGCCGGCGACGATCGCACGCAAGCTCGCCGCGGTCCGTGCGTTCCTCCGCTTCACGCTCGGCGCGGCACGGGTTCCGGAGGGCTCGTTCGCACCTCGCCGGCCCCGCCGGCTGCCGGAGACGCTGAAGGTCGGAGAGGTGGAGACCCTCGTCGACGGGGCGGGCGCCGACGACCCGCTCGGCCTCCGGAACCGCGCGCTCCTCGAGCTCGTCTACTCGGCCGGCCTGCGCAGCCGGGAGGCCGTCGACCTCGACCTCGCGGACGTCGACTTCGAGCAGGAGCTCGTACGCGTCCGCGGCAAGGGCGGGAAGGAACGAGCCGTCCCGCTCGGCGAGGAAGCGGCGCACGGCCTCGCGGTCTACCTTCGCGACGGCCGGCCGCGGCTCGCCCGCGGGGCCGAGAACGCGCTCTTCCTCTCGGTCCGGGGCCGGCGGCTCGATACGAGCACGCTCAGGCGGCTGCTCGCGCATCCGCACCGGCTTCGCCACGCCTTCGCCACGCACCTGCTCGAGGGCGGAGCCGACCTGCGGACGATCCAGGAGCTGCTCGGCCACAGCTCGCTCTCGACGACACAGGTGTACAGCCACGTGGACGCGCGGCGGCTGCGGCGCGTCTACGACCGCGCCCACCCGCGCTCCTGAGTCTCCACGCGGAAGGCGCGCGAGACGCGCCGCGGCCTGTACGGTTCGGGGAGGCCGCGCGAGCGCTCCTCCCTCCCGCCCGGCGGGCGGCGAGCGCGGCCGCCGACCGAGCGCACCCGTCCGTGAGACAGGAGCTCGCATGACCACTACCATCCTCGCCCTCGCCGCGGCGACCTGGGGCGTCATTATGGCGCTCTCCCCCCTGCTCCAGATGCGAGCGATGGTTCGTCACCGTTCCTCGCGCGAGGTCTCGATCGCCTACCTCGCGGTGCTGGTGGTGGGGTTCGCCCTCTGGATCGCCTACGGGCTCGCGCTCCGCAACCTGGCTCTGATCGTGCCCAACCTGATCGCGCTCGGCGTGGGCGCCTCCACGATCGGGGTGGCCGTGTGGTACCGGCGCCGCCGGCGACCCGACGCAGGAGCCGACCTCTCGCGGCCGAACCGCTCGTAATGGCCGGAGACGATCCGGAGCTGGAGGGCTTTCTCGGGCTCGCGTCCGCCCGGCTCGCCCCGCGAACCGTGGAGGCCTACCGGCGCGATCTCGAGCAGCTCGGAAGCTGGCTGGGGCGGCCGATCGCCTCGAGCACCACCGCCGAGCTCGAGCGCTACCTCGCCGAGCTTCGCGGGCGAGGGCTCTCTGCGGCGACGATCGCTCGGCGCACGGCGGCGGCTCGCTCCTTCTTCCGCCACGCGATGCTGCTCGGCTCGCGCAGCGACAACCCCGCCGCCGAGCTCGACCTGCCTCGGCGTACCCGCAGGCTGCCGCGCACGCTGTCGCCCTCGGAGGCGGAGCGACTCGTCGAGGCGGCAGTGGGCACGACGCCGCGGGGGCTGCGGGATCGCGCGCTCACCGAGCTCCTCTACGGCGCAGGCCTGCGCGTGAGCGAGGCGCTGTCGCTCCGCCGAGGCGACGTCGATCTCGACGGTCGTCTCGTGCGCTGCACGGGCAAGGGTGGCAAGGAGCGGGTGGTACCGCTCGGACGCCGCGCAGCCGAGGCCCTCAGGCGCTACCTCTCGCGCGGACGGCCCTACCTCGACCGCCGCAGCCGCCCCGAGCTCTTTCTGAACGCGAAGGGAGGACCGCTGACGCGGGCGGGCGCCTTCCTGATCCTGCGCCGGCTGGCCGCGGTGGCGGGTCTCGAGCCCGAGCGCATCCACCCGCATCTGCTCCGCCATTCGTTCGCGACTCACCTCCTCGAGGGCGGCGCCGACTTGCGGAGCGTGCAGGAGATGCTCGGTCATGCCGACCTGGCGACGACCGAGCTCTACACGCACGTCTCGGACCGGCGCCGCCGCGAGTCGTACTTCCGGGCGCATCCGCATGCCCGGCGCCGCGACGTCTCGCCTCGGGACGGGCGATCAGAGTGATCGTTTTCGGCTAGCGCGCGGCGACGCGCTTCTTGAGCTGCGCGACGACCGTCGCGGCCGCGCCGCGGAGCGCAGCCTCCTGCTCGTCGTCCTGCGCCAGGCCGGTGAGCAGGACGATCGTGTCCCGCTGCGCGGATCCGTTCTTCAGGCAGACGATCGCGAGCCGGCGGACGGCCGGGTTCGGGTCGCTCGAGGCGAGCGTGTGCAGGAGCGGTCTGACGCCGTTGACCGGGGCCGGCCCGTCTCGGGAGAGAAGCTCGAGCGAGATGAGGGCGGAGCCGCGGGAGGCCGGACTCTCGTCCTCGAGTCCCCGGCGCAGGAGCTCGAGCTTCTGGCGGAAGCGGAACTGTCCGATCGCGCGATAGGCGGCGGCGCGCTCGCGATAGTCGGCGCTGCGCGCAGCGGCCTCGACCTCCTCCTCCCACTCCCGGCGGAGATCCGAGAGCTCTCGCTCTGAGCCGCTGCGCGCCAGCTCGTCGGCCTGGGCGGCGGCGTCCGCGAGGCTCAAGGGCCGATCCGGGCCGTCAACGGGGGACGGGAGTGCGGTCGACGGCAGAGGCGGGCCGACTCTCCGGTCCGACGTACTGCGCCGACGGCCGGATCAGCCGGCCCGTTCGCTTCTCCTCGAGAATGTGCGCGGACCAGCCCGCGACCCGGGCGCACGCGAACATCGCCGGGGTCAGGTCGGGCGGGATCTCGGCGACGTCGAGGACGACCGCCGAGTAGAACTCCACGTTCGTGGCGATGACGTAGTCGGGCTTCCGGCGGTGCAGCTCGGCGAGCGCCGCCTCCTCGAGCGCCTCGGCGACCTCGAAGCGCGGGGAGCCGAGCTCTTTCGCGGTCTGCTTGAGAATGCGGGAGCGCGGGTCCTCGGCGCGATAGACGCGATGCCCGAACCCCATGATCCGGCCGCGCTTGTCGAGCAGGTCCCGCACGTACGCCTCCGGGTCGCCCGTCGAGGCGACCTCGTCCAGCATCGGCAGCACGCGGGCGGGGGCGCCGCCGTGCAGCGGGCCGGAGAGCGCACCGACCGCGGCCGACATCGCCGCGCCGCAGTCCGCGCCCGTCGAGGCGACGATGCGCGCGGTGAAGGTCGACGCGTTCAGCCCGTGCTCGGCGGTGCAGGTCCAGTAGGTGTCGATCGCCCGCACGTGGCTCGGGTCGGCCTCGCCTCGCCAGCGGAGCAGGAACTTCTCGGCGGCCGTTTCGCCCTGCTCGACCACGTCGTCGGGCACCGCCTCCGCCTCCGGCCCGCGGGCGGACTGGGCGACGATGGACATCATGGTCGCAGAGAGCCGCGCGAGGTCGTCGCGCGCCTGCTCCAGCTCGATGTCGACGAGCTTCTCGAGCTCCCACCTCGCGGACAGGTGCGCCGTCGCGGACTGGAGATCGGAGGGGGCGTGGCCGGTCAGATTGGCCGGGCGGTACGGCTCCGGGTCGGGCATTCCCGGCTCGAAGCTCTCGTCGACGAGCAGGCCCCACACCTTCTCGTAGGGGTAACGGCCGACGAGCTCCTCGATGTCGACGCCGCGGTAGCGAAGCGCGCCGCCGTCCCGGTCCGGCTCGGCGATCTCGGTCTGGAAGGCGACGACGCCCTCGAGCCCAGGCTTGAACTCGCTCACGGGCCGGAGCCTACCCGGACCGGCTCGACGCGAACCTCGGCTAGAGTCCCGCGCCGATGGCGCACAGGGTGACCCTGATCCCGGGCGACGGCACCGGGCCCGAGCTGACCGAGGCGACGCGTCGGGTGCTCGAGGCGACCGGCGTCGAGCTCGAGTGGGACGTGCAGCACGCCGGCGTGGACGTCATGGAGGAGAACGACGGCAACCCGCTGCCGGAGCACGTCCTCGCCTCGATCCGCGAGACCGGCGTCGCCCTGAAGGGGCCGATTACGACGCCCGTCGGCGGAGGCTTCCGCTCGGTCAACGTCGCGCTGCGGAAGAGCCTCGACCTGTACGCGCAGGTGCGGCCCTGCAAGACCTATCCCGGCGTGCGGACGCGCTTCGACGAGGTCGACCTCGTCGTCGTCAGGGAGAACACCGAGGATCTCTACGCGGGGATCGAGTTCGAGGAGGGGAGCGACGACGCGCTGGAGCTGATCGAGTGGATCGGCCGCCGGGGCGGAGTCGTCCGCTCAGACTCGGGGATCTCGGTGAAGCCGATCTCGATCACGGGCACGCGCCGGATCGTCCAGTTCGCGTTCGACTATGCGCGGAGGAACGGCCGCCGCAAGGTCACGGCCGTGCACAAGGCCAACATCATGAAGTTCTCCGACGGCCTCTACCTGCGGGTGGCCCGCGAGGTGGCCGAGCAGAACTCGGATCTCGAGTTCGACGACCGCATCGTGGACAACATGACGATGCAGCTCGTCCAACGGCCCGAGGAGTACGACGTGCTCGTGCTGCCGAACCTGTACGGCGACGTGGTCTCCGACCTCTGCGCCGGGATGATCGGCGGCCTGGGCCTCGCGCCCGGCGCCAACTTCGGCGAGTCGGTCGCGGTCTTCGAGCCGACCCACGGCTCGGCGCCGAAATACGCCGGGCTCGACAAGGTCAACCCGATGGCGCTGATGCTCTCCGGGGTGCTCATGCTCAGGCACCTCGGCGAGGCGGAGCCGGCCGGCCGGCTCGAGCGCGCGATCGCCGAGGTGATCGAGGCCGGCGAGAGCGTCACCTACGACATGAAGCCGACGCGCGACGACCCGACCGCAGTCGGCACGAGCGAGGTCGCCGAGGCGATCGTCGACAGGCTCGCGGTGCGCGTATGAGACCGAAGGTGACGGTGGTCGGAGCCGGCAACGTCGGCTCCACCTGCGCCCAGGAGCTCGCGCGCCGGGACTACGCGGACGTCGTGCTCGTCGACATCAAGGAGAACCTCCCGCAGGGCAAGGCCCTCGATCTCAACCAGGCGGCGGCGGTGCTCGGGTACGAGCCGACGGTGGTCGGCACGAACGGCTACGAAGAGAGCGCCGGCTCGGACGTCGTCGTCGTGACAGCGGGTCTTCCCCGTGCGCCCGGGATGAGCCGGGACGATCTCGTGACCACGAACGAGCGGATCGTCGGCTCGGTCGCCGAGGCGGTCGTGGCGAGCTCGCCGGAGGCGATCCTCGTGATCGTCTCGAACCCCCTCGACGCCATGTGCCACGTCGCAAAGGATGTCTCGGGCTGGCCGAAGGAGCGCGTCTTCGGCATGGCCGGGATCCTCGACACGGCACGGTTCTCCGCGTCGATCGCCTGGGAGACCGGAGCCTCGGCGAAGGACGTCACCGCGATGGTTCTCGGCGGCCACGGCGATCAGATGGTCCCCGTCGTCTCGGCGACGAGCGTCGGCGGCGTCCCGCTGACGGAGCTCGTCGACCGCGATCGGATCGAGGCGATGGTCGAGCGCACGCGCAAGGGCGGCGGGGAGATCGTGAACCTGCTCGGAACCTCCGCCTGGTACGCCCCGGGGGCCGCGGCCGCGCAGATGGTCGACGCCGTCGTCCTCGACCAGAAGCGCGTGCTTCCCTGCACGGCGCTGCTCGAGGGCGAGTACGGCATCGAAGGCCTCTACATGGGAGTGCCGGTGAAGCTCGGGGCAGGCGGGATCGAGGAGATCCTCGAGCTCGAGCTCACCGACGGGGAGCGAGCCGCGCTCGACGAGTCGGCCGCCGCGGTGCGCGACGTCGTGGCAGTGCTCTCGACGCGCTCGCGGTAGCCGTGGAGCTCGGGCTCTCCGGACGGACGGCGATCGTGTGCGGGGCCTCGTCGGGCATGGGCCTCGCGATCTCCGAGAGCCTCGCCCGGGAAGGCGCGAACGTCGCCATGTTCGCGCGCAGGCGCGACCAGCTCGAGCGGGAGGCGGAGCGAATCGGCGCGCTCGCCGTGCGGGGCGACCTCACGAGCCCGCGCCAGGTCGAGGGCCTCGTCGAGAAGACTCTCGAGGCGTTCGGCGGCATCGACGTCCTCGTGAACAACGGGGGCGGCCCCCCGCGCGGGACCGCGCGCGAGCTGGACGCCGGCTCCCTCGAGTCCGCCGTCGAGCTCCTGCTGGTCTCGGCCGTCCGGGTCACGAATCTCTGCCTGCCGGAGCTCGAGCGCAGCGGCCGCGGGCGCGTCGTGAACATCACCTCGAGCTCGGTGCGCGAGCCGATCGAGCGCCTCGCGCTCTCGAACGCCGTCCGCCCGGGGGTGATCGGCTGGGCGAAGACCCTGGCCGACGAGGTCGGGCCGAAGGGGATCACGGTCAACTCGATCGCTCCGGGCCGCATCGACACCGAGCGGCTCGCGGAGCTCTATCCCGACGGGCCCAGCGAGGCGGACCTCGCGCCCATCCCGCTGCGGCGCCTCGGGCTGGCGAGAGAGATCGCCGACGTCGTCTGCTTTCTCGCCTCCGACCGCGCAAGCTATGTGACCGGGACGGTGATCCCCGTCGACGGCGGGCTGACCCGGGGACTGCTCTAGGGCACCCGGCCCACCGGCGTCCCTCGCGACTATCCTCGCGGGGTGCGCAGGCTGCTCTCGCCCACGCGACTCGCGCTCGCGGGGCTCGTGCTGCTCGGGATCGTGGCGGCCGTGCTGTGGGCGACGCCCTCGAGCAGCTACATCTTCCTCCCCGACCGCGCACACGCCGTCGCGCCGCTCGTCACCGTGAAGGGTGGCAAGCCGTCCCGCGACGGAGGAGGCATCTACTTCGTGGACGTGCTGATCCGCAAGGCGACGCTCTTCGAGCGACTGTTCCCCGGCATCCACTCGGGCTCCACGATCGTGCCCGTCCACGCCGTGCGTCCTCCCGGGGTGAGCGAGGCGGTGCGCCGGAAGGTCGATCGAAACGAGATGAGCCGCTCGCAGGAGGTCGCCGCCGCGGTGGCGCTGCGCGAGCTCGGCTACAAGGTCCGTGCGCAGCCGACGGGCGTCCTCGTCGACCTCGTGCGCAAGGGAGGCCCCTCGTCCGGAAAGCTCCAGGCCGCAGACCTCCTCACCTCCGTCGACGGACGGAGGGTCCTGACGACGGCGGATCTCCGTCGGCTCGTCGGCCGCCGGCCGGTGGGAACGACCGTCAAGCTCGGCGTCCGGCGCGACGGCGAGCTCCGCCGGGTCGACGTCCGGACCGGCGCCGACCCGGAGCGAGGGGCGCGGCCGATCCTCGGGATCTTCGTCGAGCAGGCCTCGGACATCCGGCTACCCGTGCCGGTGCGCATCCAGGTCGGGGCGATCGGCGGGCCCTCGGCCGGTCTCGCCTTCGCGCTCGACGTGCTGGAGGAGCTGGGGCGCGACGTCGACCGGGGGCG
>JBBSIG010000022.1:0-18191 GCA_038232215.1 Gaiellales bacterium
CCTCGCCGACTCCGACACGTGGCGACCGCGTTTGTCCGGGCAGTAGCCACGGCCGGTGCGAGAGCTCCTCGCAGCTCGCGCCGGTGCCGCGAGCCCTGGTTACTCTCAGCCCGAGACGAGCGCGCGGGCGAAGTCCTGCGGGTCGAACGGCCGCAGGTCGTCGAGCTGCTCCCCCACTCCGATCAGCTTGACCGGGAGACCGAGCTCGAACGCCACGGCGACTGCGATGCCGCCCTTCGCCGAGCCGTCGAGCTTCGTCAGCGCGACTCCCGTCACCCCGACGGCCTCGCGGAAGAGGCGTGCCTGCTGGAGCCCGTTCTGGCCGGTCGTCGCGTCGAGGACGAGCAGCGTCTCGTGCGGCGCGCCCTCGAGCTTGCCCGCGATCACGCGGCGGACCTTGGCGAGCTCGTCCATGAGATTCGTCTGGGTGTGGAGGCGACCCGCCGTGTCCACGATCACGACGTCGTGGCCCCCCGCGGTCGCGGCGTCGATCGCGTCGTAGGCGACGGCGGCCGGGTCGGCACCGCGAGCCGAGCCCACGAAGTCCGCGCGGGCGCGCCGTGCCCAGATCTCGAGCTGCTCCTCCGCCGCGGCCCGGAAGGTGTCGGCGGCGGCGAGCACGACCGAGCGCCGGTGCTCGCGCAGGCGCTCGGCGAGCTTGCCGATCGTCGTCGTCTTGCCCGTGCCGTTGACGCCGACCACGAGCAGCACGCTCGGTCGCTCGTGGAGGTTGAGCGTGCTCGGCTCGCCGAGGAGCGCCGTGATCTCCTCCACGAGCGCGGCGTTCAGGTCGATCAGTTCCGAGCGCGCCTCGAGCCTGCGCACGAGCTCGGCCGTCGCGGGAACCCCCACGTCGCCTGCGATCAGCGCCTCCTCGAGCCGCTCCCACGCGGCGTCGTCGCCCGGGTCGAAAGCCGCGACGGCGAGCTGCTCGGTCAGCGCGCGGCGGCTCTTCCCGAGCGAGTCCCGCAGGCGCGCGAACATGCCGGTTCGCTCCCGCTCCGGCTCTCC
This sequence comes from Gaiellales bacterium, assembly GCA_038232215.1. Classification (GTDB taxonomy): domain Bacteria; phylum Actinomycetota; class Thermoleophilia; order Gaiellales; family Gaiellaceae; genus JBBSIG01. Next base: position 1,012 of record JBBSIG010000022.1, read on the forward strand.
CGCGGCGCCGTCCTCGCCCAGGAGCTCGGCCCAGGAGCGACTCACGGCGTTCGTCTCGGCGCGTCCACGGGCGCGCGCAACGATAGACGAGGCGCGCCCGGCCCAGTCGGGCCCGACGCGAGCCCCCGAGCGCCTCCGTGCCGACCAAGTAACAGTCTGTTACTTGGCGTCTCGGGGCCGGGACGCGAGCTCTCAGGCGGTGGCGAGCGCGGGCTCGTCGCGGGGGAGTCGCCGCGAGACGATCTGACGGACCCCGTCGCCTCCCATCGTGACGCCGTAGAGCACGTCAGCCGCCTCCATCGTCCGCTTCTGGTGCGTGATGACGATGAACTGGGCCCGGTCGGCGTAGCGGCGCAGGAGCTCGACGAAACGACCGATGTTGGTGTCGTCGAGGGCTGCTTCCACCTCGTCGAGCAGGTAGAAGGGGCACGGGCGAGCGAGGAAGAGCGAGAAGAGAAAGGCGATGGCCGCAAGAGCCTTCTCGCCGCCCGAGAGCAGCGAGAGTCGGGCGACCTTCTTGCCTGCGGGGCGCAGCTCGAGCTCGACTCCCGGCGCCTCCCCCTCCTCGGCCGGCTCTGTCGCGAGCAGTCGCCCCTCGCCGCCGGGAAAGAGCGTGGCAGCGACCTCCTCGAAGTTGCTCCGAACGGCGTCGAACGTCTCGGCGAAGCGTCGCTCGACGGTCGCCGCGAGCTCGTCGCGCAGCCCCTCGAGCTCTTGGAGGCTGGACTCGAGATCGGCCCGCGGGGCCGCGAGCTCCTCGAGCCGCGCCTTCTCGGCCTCGTACTCCTCCTGCGCGAGCGGGTTCACCTGCCCGAGCAGCTCGCGCCGCCGCTCGAGCCGCTCGATTCGCTCGACGAGCGCCGCCGGGTCATCACCCTCGCCCGGATCGGCGCCGGTCTGCTCGAGCCGCCGGCGGGCCTCGAGCGTCTCGGCCTCGACCCGCGCCAGCTCGACTTCCGAGGCGCCCGCTCGCTCGCTCGCGGTCGCAGCGGCGCCGCGGAGCTCTGCCTCGGCTGCGCCCAGGCGGCGCAGCTCACCGGCGAGCTCCCCGGCGCGGGTGGAGCCCGCGTCGACACGGGCGCGAAGCGGCGCCTCGAACCGCTCGGCCGCGGCCTCCCCCGCCTGTAGAACGGAGACGACTCGCTCCGCCGTGACGAGCAGGCGCTCGAGCTGCGCCGGATCGGCCCTCCGGGCGCGGAGCGCCGGCGCGGCACCGGCGAGCTCGGTGGCAGCCTGCCGCGCCACCCGGGCGGCCTGCTCGGCTCTCTCGGCGGCCTCTCCGGCGCGCGCGGCGAGATCGTCGGCCTCGGCCGCGAGCGAGCGTCTGCGCGCCTCGAGCTCGAGCAGCACGGCCTCCGCGGTCTCGCCGGCGAACCACAGCTCGCCCGCAGCCGGGTCGTAGGCGTGTCCCGCCCGCGTGACGGCCAGGCCCTCCTCGGCGCGCAGGAGCTCCTCGGGCTCCACGACGGACACCTCGGCGAGGAGAGCGGCGACCCGCTCGCCGCCCGGCCGGACGCGGACGTGCGCCGCCAGACCGCCGCTCGGCCCACCGCCCTGCGACGGCAGGAGCACTGTGAGGCTTCCGAGGCCGCCTACCCGCGCGCGCTCGAGCAGCTCGAGGCCCGTTGCCCCCTCGTCGGCCAGGAGCGCCGAGCCGCGGCCGCGGAGCGCGGCGGCCACCGCTCGCTCGTAGCCGTGCTCGACGTCGAGCAGCGCCAGCGCGAGCCGCTCGCCCTGCTCGGCCAGCGCCCGCGCCGCGGGAGGCAAGCCCTCTCGCTCGGCCAGCGAGCGCTCGAGTGCCTCCAGGCGCGTCCGGGCGAGCTGGGCGCGATCCGCGAGGGAGTCGCGCTCAGCCGCGGCTTCCCTCGCGGCCCGCGCGCTCGTCGTCGCCAGGCGCTCGAGCTCCACCGGCGAGGGGCCGCCGGCGACGGCACGCGTCTCCGCGATCTCACCGAGCTCGTCCCGCAGCCTCTCCGCCAGCGCAGCCGCCGTCTCGCGCCGGAGTGCGAGTCGTTCCCCGGTGCTCCTGAGCCGGTAGAGGGCCGCAGTCGTCGCCTCGCGCCGCCCGGCGGCGTCGGCGAGCTCCTCCTCCGCGCGCCCGCGCTCCGCGAGCAGCGAGCGCAGTCGCTCGTCGGCGCCCCTGCGAGCAAGCGTGGCCGCCGTCCGCCGCGACTCCGCTTCCGCGCGCCGCTCGGCGAGAGCCTCCAGCTCCAGCTCGGCCAGGCGCGCCCGCAGCCCGGCCAGCTCGGCGGCGAGCTTCTCGGCCCGCTCGGCCGCGCTCGCCTGCAGGGCCAGGGGTCGCAGCCGGCTCTTCACCTCCGCCTCCAGGTCGCGCGCGCGCTCCACCTGGACGGCCACGCGCGCGAGCTTGAGCTCGGCGCGGTGGCGTCGGCGCTTGAACCGCCCCAGCCCGGCCGCTTCCTCGACGAGCGCGCGCCGCTCGTCGGGACGGCTCGCGAGGATCTCCTCGACTCGCCCCTGACCGATGATCGAGTGCATGCCGCCGGCGAGCCCCAGGTCGGAGAGCAGCTCTACCAGGTCGATCCGACGCACGCTCGCGCGGTTGACGAGGTATTGCCCCTCGCCCCCGCGGTGCAGCCGGCGCGCGATCGCGAGCTCGGAGAAGTCGATCGGCCCGTCTCCCGCGCTGTTGTCGAACACGAGCTCGACCTCGCAGTGACTCGCCGGCCCCCGTCCGGAGGCACCCGAGAAGAGCACGTCGTCCGGCTTCTCCGCGCGCAGCTCGCTGGGGCTGAGGCTCCCGGCCGCCCACACGATCGCGTCCGAGACGTTCGACTTGCCGGACCCGTTCGGCCCGACGACGACGGCGACGCCCGGCTCGAGCCTGAGCTCGACCGCCTCGGGGAACGACTTGAAGCCGCGCAGCTTGATCGCGCTCAGGTGCAAGCGGGGAAAGTATCGCCGCCGCTGCGGACGTGACCCTATTGCCCTCGCCCCGCGGGAGCCTGTCGCGCGAGAACGGCTACTGCTGTGCGGCGGGCGCGAGCCCGAGCTTCCGGAGCACCTGCCGCGCGGCCTCCTGCTCGGCGTCCTTCTTCGACGCGCCGGTGCCGCTCCCGAGCTCCTCGCCGTCGAGCGCCGCGGCGCAGGTGAAGCGGCGGTCGTGCGGCGGCCCGTCCACCTCGAGCACGCTGTAGCTCACGCTCTGACCCCGACGGGCGAGCGCTTCCTGGAGCTCGGTCTTGTGGTCGACGTGGCTCGTCGAGGCGTACTCGATCCGGGCGGAGAAGGCGGCGACGACCGCACGCTCGATCGGCTCGAAGCCGTGCTCGAGGAAGAGCGCTGCGAGAGCCGCCTCGAGCAGGGCCGCGAGGACGTTGCGGTTGTCGGAGAGGCGATCGAGCTCGTCGGTGGCCGCGGAGGCGCGCTCGGCGAGCCGCGCACCCAGGTCGAGCTCGCGCGCGATGACCGCGCAGCTCGCGCGCGAGACGACGTGTGAGCGGATCTTCGCGAGCCGGCCCTCCGAGAAGTCCGGAAAGCGGTCGTAGAGCTCCCGCGCGACGGCGAGCTCGAGCACGCTGTCACCGAGGAACTCGAGCCGCTCGTACGAGGACGCCCGGTCCGGCGCCCACGAAGAGTGTGTGAAAACGTGCTCGAGACGCTCCACGGGAAGCGCCTCGATCAGCCGCGCGAGCTCCGCGATCGAGCCGTTGCGCCCGCCCCCCTTCGCGATGCTCATGCGCGAGCGTGCGCCCGCGGCCGACTACTGATGCGAAGAGACGTAGTCGACTGCCTGCCCAACCGTCGTGATCTTCTGCGCGTCCTCGTCCGAGATCTTGATCCCGAACCGGTCCTCCAGCTCCATGATCAGCTCGACGAGATCGAGCGAGTCGGCGTCGAGATCCTCCTGGAAGGACGCCTCTTCGGAGATCTCGTTCTCGTCGATCCCGAGCTGCTCGGTCAGGACGTCCTTGACTCGCTCGAACACTTCCTCGCGGGGAGCTGCCATGTCACCTCACTTGCCGGTTGGGGTCGAAGCGCGCCGATAATACAAGCATGGGGGAATAGCGCGGGGGAACCCGTGGTTCCCCCGCGGGCCCTCTCCTTCTTCGCTGCGCACGTTCCACCGGCGCTTGGGCTCCCGCCGGGCAGAGCCCGGCTTCGCCCGCGGGGCGGTTGCTCACGACGTGCTCGAGTACGTCGATTGGTGACTACCCGCGCGGCCTCCCGTCGTCGCATCGGCCTGCGCTCCCGTTAGCCGCTCGGACAGGCGTCCGACTACGTCGTGCTCGACTCCCCTCGCGGCCAGGCGGATCGCGTTCGCGATCGCCGTGCTCGACGAGTTGCCGTGGGCGACCACGACGAGGCCGCGGAGTCCGAGCAGGTACGCCCCGCCGTACGTGTCGGGGTCGAGCTGGCGCCGCAGCCGCTCGGTCGCGGGTCGGATCAGGAGGCCGCCGAGCTTCCCGCGCGTGCTCGCCACGATCTCCTCGCGCAGCGCGCCGAGCAGCGTGCCGATCGTCCCCTCGAGGAGCTTCAGGCACACGTTGCCGGTGAAGCCGTCGCAGACGACGACGTCGGCCGCCCCCGCGAGCAGCTCCCGGCTCTCCACGTTGCCGCCGAACCGGAGCTCGCTCGCGGCGAGGAGCGCGTGGGCCTCGAGCGTCAGCGCGTTGCCCTTCTCCGGCTCCTCGCCGATCGAGAGGAGACGCACCTCCGGCGAGCGCACGTCGAGGAGCTCCTCCGCGAAGACGGAGCCCATGTAGCCGAACTGGAGCAGGTGCTCCGGCCGAGCGTCCGCGTTCGCACCCGCGTCGAGGAGAACGCACGGTCCACGGCGAGCCGGGATCGGCACGGCGATCGCAGGTCGCGAGACGCCGGGGAGGCGGCGCAGCTCCAGAAACGACGCCGCGAGCATCGCGCCCGTATTGCCGGCCGACACGACGACCTGCGCTTCCCCCGTGCCCACGGCGCGGCAGGCGAGCACGAGCGAGCTCTCGGGCTTCAAACGCACCGCCTCGGCCGGCTTGTCGTCCATCGTGATGACGTCGGGCGCCTCGACGAGCTCGAGACCGCCCGTCTCGAGGCCCCGCGGGCCGAAGACGACCGGCTCGACGCTTTCCGAGGCAGCCGCCAGGGCGCCCGCGACGACGTCCGCCGGCCCGCGGTCACCGCCCATCGCGTCCACCGCGACGCGAACGGTCAAGCTAGGAGCTCATCTCTGCGACCCCACCGGGTGCGCCGCGCGCTGCAGAGGGAGACACGAGCGCGCCGGAGCACTTCATGCCGAGAGGCTACGGGTTCGCGGTCGTCTTTTCGGACAGACCCTACGGAGCGGGCATGCGGAGCGGCTCCACCTCGCGGCCCCGATAGGTCTTGCAGGTGGGGCAGACGCGGTGCGGCAGCTTCGGCTGGTGGCAGACGGGGCACTCGTTCACGCGCGGTGCCTCGATCCCGTGCTGGGCGCGGCGCTTGTCTCGGCGTGCCTTCGAGGTCTTCTTCTTGGGGACTGCCATCGGCGGCTGCGCAGTCTACAGCCGCTCGCGCAGCTCGGCGAGCGCCGCCCAGCGCGGGTCGACGTGCTCGTCCTCGTGCTCGTGCGGCTCCAGGTTCAGGTCGCGGCCGCAGACCGGGCAGAGTCCCGCGCAATCCCGCCTGCAGAGGATCTGATCCGGCAGGGCGAGCGCCAGGGAGTCGCGCGCCCACGCCGACAGGTCGAGGCGGTCGTCTCCGAGGTAGGGATTCCGCAGCTCGTCGGAGTCCGCTTTCGTCGCCTGGTACTCGCGCGCGACGATCGGCAGGTCGAGCACGGCGTCCGCGAGGCAGCGGAAGCAGGGGCCGTGAATGCGGCCCGCGAAGCGCAGCTCGAACGTCGTGCCGGTCGTCGCGCGGCCGATCAAGAGCTCCGCCTTCACCTTCTCGGGCACGGGCAGGTAGCGCTCGCCTCCGTACACGAGCGACGCCAGCTCGATCTCGACCTCGTCGCGGAATTCCTCGCCCGACCGGAGTCTCGCCGACCGCAGCGAGAAGGTGGTCGCCATGCGGCCAGGGTAGCGAACGGGCTGCGCCCTCAGGCGCCGAGAGCTACTGGTAGGAGTCGCCGTCGGCAGCGGGCCCCACGCCCGCCACCACCGACTCCTGCGAGCGCTCGTGCAGACGCTCGCGGCCCCGCTTGACCGCGCCGAGGAACTTGTCGAGATTGACCTCGAGCGTCGAGAGGATGCCGTCGGCCCAGTCCTCGATCTCGAGCCGAGTCTCGCGCGCCTGCCGCCTCGCCTCGTCGACGATGTCCTGCGCCTGCCGCTCGGCGAGCTTCACGATCTCGGTCTGAGAGGCGTCGCGCACGGCCTGCTCGCGGGCCTCGCCGAGCAGCCGATCGGTCTCGCGCTTCGCCTCGCCGAGCATCTCCTGCCGCTCCTTCACGATCCACCGCGCCTGCTTGATCTCCTCCGGGATGGTCGCGCGCATCTGGTCGAGGATGTCGTAGATCTCCTCGCGGTCGATCCGCACCTGGTCGGTGAGGGGAACCGCTTTCGCGTTGTGCACGAGGTCGTCGAGCTTGTCGATGAGGACGAGGACGTCCATGTGCAGCTCAGTCTAGCCTCTGAGTCGGCCGCAGGGGCCGGTGGGCGCGCGGATCACTCGTGTGGGTTGTCGGGAGTTCCCGGACGGCCGTTCGGGTGCAGCTCGCGGAAGCGGCGGGCGACCGACTCCGGCACCAGCTCGTCGACCTTGCCCCCGAAGGCGGCGATCTCCTTGACGCCGCTCGAGGAGACGAAGCTGAACTGCGGGCTCGCCATCACGTACATCGTCTCGACCTCTGGCGCGAGCGTGCGGTTCAGGTGGTTCATCTGGAACTCCCACTCGAAGTCGGAGAGCACTCGCAGCCCCTTCACCATCGTCGTCGCGCCCCAGCGGCGGGCGAAGTCGACGACGAGCTCCGAGAAGAGGTCGATCTCGACGTTCTCCCGCCCGGCGAGCGCCTCGCGGAGGAAGCCCACGCGCTCGTCGACGGAGAACATGGTCGCCTTGTGCCGGGGTTCTCGCACGACGCCCACGACGACGCGATCGAAGATGACGGCCGCGCGGGAGATGATGTCGATGTGGCCGAAGGTGACCGGGTCGTAGCTCCCCGGGCAGATCGCCGTGATCACGGTCGCTCGAAGAGCGTGACGCGCGCCGACCCGTAGCGCCGGCTCGTGCGCAGAGCGAGGGGAAGCTGCGGTTGCTCCTTCGCCGGGGTCTCGAGGACGACCAGGCCGCCGGGCGCGAGCACGACCGGCAGGTCACGGGCGAGGGTTGCTTGCAAGGAGGCGAACATCCGGTAGGGCGGGTCGGCGAGCACGAGATCGTAACGCCTGCCCGCGGCGACGTCCGCCGCCAGCGCCCGGAGGGCGTCGGAGCAGACGACGGCGTGGCCCGTCAGCCTCAGCTTCGCCAGGTTGCGCTCGATCGTCCGGCAGGCGCTGCGCTCCGACTCGACGAAGACGGCACCGGCCGCCCCGCGTGAGAGCGCCTCCAGCCCGAGCGCCCCGGAGCCGGCGAAGAGGTCGAGCACCGACGCGCCGTCGACCGGACCGATCAGGTTGAAGACAGCCTCGCGCACCCGATCGCCCGTGGGCCGAGTCTCCACACCCGCTGGGGCGTCGATCCTCGCCCCCTTACGCGAGCCCGCGATGATCCGCATCGATCTCCGGCTCGCGGTCGCCGCCTGACGGCAGCATCATCCGAGCTCGGAGGCGTGCGCCGCTCCGAACAGGCGCTCCACCTCGTCGCGGAGCGGCCCGTCGTCGTCGACGAGCGCCTGCGCCTCGCTGCGCGCCTGCTCGAGCAGCGGCCGGTCGGCTCGCAGCCGGGTGAACACGAGCTCCGAGAGGCCCGCCTGGCGGGTGCCGAGGAGCTGCCCCTCGCCCCGGAGCTCGAGATCCTTCTCCGCGAGCTCGAAACCGTCGCTGCTGGCGACGAGCGCCTCGAGCCGCTCGCGGGCCCCGTCGGTCAGCTCCTCCCTCGCCCGGGAGACCAGGAGGCAGTAGGACTGCTCGGCCCCGCGCCCCACGCGACCCCGCAGCTGGTGGAGCTGCGCGAGCCCGAAGCGATCGGCCTCCTGGACGATCATCACGGTCGCATTCGCGACGTCGACTCCCACCTCGATCACCGTCGTCGCGACGAGCACGTCCAGCTCGCACGCCTTGAAGCGCGCCATCAGCTCGCGGCGCTCGGCCGGTCGCAACCTGCCGTGCAGGCAGCCGACCCGGAAGCCGCGCAGCTCCGCGCGGCGCAGACGCTCCGCCTCGCTCTCGGCGGCGCGGGCGACGCTCGTCTCGGACTCCTCGATCAGCGGACAGACGACGTACGCCTGACGGCCGTCCTCGAGCACCCGCCGCAGCCGCCGGTAGGCCTCCGCGCTCCGCTCCTCCGTCACCCAGCTCGTGACGATCGGCTTGCGATCGGCCGGGGGCTCCGCGATCTCGCTCACCGACAGGTCGCCGTAGACGGTGAGCGCGAGCGTCCTCGGAATCGGCGTCGCGGTCATGTGCAGGACGTGCGGCGAGCGGCCCTCGGCGAGAGCGCGCCTCTGGTCGACGCCGAAGCGGTGCTGCTCGTCGACGACCGCGACGGCGAGATCGGCGAAGTCGACCTGCTCCTGGATGAGCGCGTGCGTCCCCACGGCGATCGCAGCCTCGCCCGAGCGGAGGGCGGCCCGAACCGCCGCGTGCTCCCGTGCCGGCAGGCCGCTCGTCAACAGCACGCAGCGCACCCCGAGCTCGCGGCAGCGCTCGTCGAGGGTCAGGAAGTGCTGCTCTGCGAGCGTCTCGGTCGGCGCCATCAGCGCGCCCTGCCGACCGCCTTCGACCGCGCGGAGCACGGCGTAGAGCGCGACGACGGTCTTCCCCGCGCCGACGTCCCCCTGCAGCAACCGCTGCATTGGCACGGTGCTCGCGAGATCGGCGTCGATCTCCGCGATCGCCTCCTCCTGCGCGTCCGTGAGCGTGAACGGTAGCCCGGCGCGGTAACGCTCGATCAGCGGTCCGGGCGAGCCGAGCGCCGGTGCGACGGAGCGCTCGCGCGCGCGCGCGCGTTGCGCGAGGGCGACCTGGAGCAGGAGCAGCTCGTCGAACGCGAGCCGGCGGCGGCCGAGCTCGGCCTCTCCCTCCGAGCGAGGCCGGTGGAGCGCCACGAGCGCATCGGCCCTCCGGGGCAGGCTCAGCCGCTCTTTCAGCCCGGCGGGCAGCGGATCGGCGACGTCGTGCGCGTGCGCGAGCGCGGCGCCGACGAGCTCGCGGAGCTTCTTGGGAGGAAGCTCCTCGCCGGCCGGGTAGACCGGAGCGAAGTCGGCGGTCGCGGAGACCTCGTCGAGGTCGTAGGCGCGCACGCTGAACTCGTTTCGTCGGAGCTGGCCGCGCAGCCGTACCTCCGTGCCCGGCCGGAGCCGGTCGGCGAGCCACACCTGGTTGAACCAGACGGCCGTGATCGCGCCGCTCTCGTCCACGACCTCCGCCCGCAGGATCGTGAGACGGCGCGACGTCCGGCGCAGCGACGTCCTCGTGACCCGGCCCGCGATCGCGACCTCCTCCTCTCCGAGCAGGTCGGCGATCCGCCGCCTCGGTACAGGCGTCTCGTAGCGGCGCGGCGCGTAGTGCAGAAGCTCACCGACAGTGCGCAGGCCGAGCTTCGCGAGCCGCTTCTTCACGGTCGGGCCGACGCCCGCCAGCACGTCGAGCTCGGCGAGGAGCGCCTCCGGGCGGGGAAACCCGAGCGGTCGCGCCCAGAGCTCGGGTGGATCCAGACCGGCGAACGTCGCCGGCGGACGGGTCAGTGCGGCGCCGCGGGCCAGGGCAGTCTCGAGTATAGGAGCGGCGGCGGTTGGCTACTTCTCGATGCCCGGCCCCCGTCCCGCGGCCTGCAGGATCGCCTCCACGATCGCGTCGAGCTCGCCGTCCTTGCTCAAGCAGGCGACGGCGCCCGCCCCGAGCAGCGCCTCCACCTCCCGCGGGCTCGCCGCGGCCGTCAGGCAGACGACTGCGACCTCCGGGCAGACCTCTTTCACCGCGGCGGTCGCGGCGACCCCGTCGATCCCCGGCAGGCGGTAGTCCATGAGCGTGACGTCCGGCCGGTGCTCCCGGCAGGCCGGCACGGCCGCCGAGCCGTCCTCCACGGAGGCGACGACCTCGAGCTCCGGGCGCAGGCCGAGCAGCAACTCGAGCGCCTCGCGAAAGACCTCGTTGTCCTCGACGAGCAGCACGCGGACCGGCGCGGTCACTCGGCGGCGACGAGCAGCGGGTAGTGGGGCTGCCCACCCGCGTGGACGTCGAGCGAGAGCTCGGGGTGCTGCTCGGCGAGGAGGGCGAGCAGGCGCTCGAGGTCGGGCTCGTCCTCGCCCGTGAGCAGGGTCAGCACCTCGCGCGGCTCGCCGAGCAGCAGCTCGAGAAGCGCGCCCGCGACCTCGTCGAAGCTCTCGCCGCCCGCGACCGGCGCCCCCTCGAGCAGGGCGAGGTAGGCGCCCTCCTGGATGGAACGGCCGTCGAGAGCGACGTCCCGCGACGCCCTCGTGACCTCGCCTGTGGCGACCGCCGCGAGCGCCTCCTCCAGCTCGAGCGCGTTCTCGCCGGCCGGACGGGCGGCGTCGAAGAGCACGAGCGCCGCGAGCCCCGCCTGGATCGACCGCGAGGGCACGACCCGGACGGGCTTCCGAGCCAGCCCGGCCGCCTGCTCGGCGGCGAAGATCACGTTCGCGTTGTTCGGCAGCACGAGCACCTCGGGAGCCTCGGCCGCCTCGATCGCCTCGACGAGCTCGGCGGTCGAGGGGTTCATGGTCTGGCCGCCGTCCACGACGCAAGCGGCGCCGAGGCTGGTGAAGAGCCTGCGGTTGCCGGCGCCCGCGACGACGGCCACGACGGCCGAGGCGGCGGCGGCTCCGGGCGGATCCGGAACAACCTCGAGCAGCCGCTCCTCGCGCGCGGCGCTCTGACGGTGCAGATCCGAGATCTCGACGCGGTCGATCGTGCCGGCGGCGGTGCCGATCGAGAGGGCGACCCCGGGGTCGTCCGTGTGGACGTGCACCTTCAGCGTGGTCGCGTCGCCGACGACGAGCAGCGAGTCGCCGAGGGGCTCGAGGGCGTGCTCCAGGGCGCGCGCCTCGAGCTGCTTTCCCTCGACCACGAACGAAGTGCAGTAGCGGTAGTCCGACGGCTCCAGGTGCAGCGCGTCCGGCCCGACCGACTGGAGCAACGGCGCCGCCGGCAGAGGCTCTCCCGTCAGCTCGGCGGCGAGCCCCCGCGCGATCTCGACGAGACCTGCCCCGCCCGCGTCGACGACGCCCGCTTCACGGAGCATGGGAAGCAGATCGGGCGTCCCTGCGAGCGCGTCCTCACCCCGGCGAACGAGCGCGACCAGCAGCTCCGAGAGGGACGTGACCGCGGGCGCCCGCGTCTCGGCCTCCTCGGCGAGCTCGCGGATCAGGGTCAGCATCGTCCCCTCGACGGGACGGCGCACCGCGCGGTAGGCGGCGTCGCTCGCCGAGCGCAGCGCTCGCGCGAGCAGGGCCGAGTCGATCGGGCTTTCCGCGCCGAGCACCTCGGCGGCTCCGCGCACGATCTGGGAGAGGATGACACCGGAGTTGCCGCGTGCACCCATCAGCGCCGCGCGCGTCAACTCGCCGGCGACAGCCGCGCGATCTCCGGCGCTCGAGACCTCGAGCGCCTCGACGACCGCTCGCGCGGTGAGCGAGAGGTTCGTGCCCGTGTCGCCGTCCGGCACCGGGTAGACGTTGAGGTCGTCGATTCGCTGCCGCGACGCCTCGAGCGAGGCGAGCGCGGCCCGGGCCAGCCGGCGCGCCGCTTCCGCCTCGCGCCGTGGCGGCTGCCTCATGCCGAGCGGCGGACGTCTCGGATGTGCACGTCGACACCTCCGACCAGGAGGCCCGTCAGGCGCTCGACCTCGCAGAGCAGGCGGCTCCGAAGCGCCGAGTGGCCGACCGTGGCCACGGTTCGTCGAGGGGCCCGAGACGGCCGCCCCGCGGGGCGCGTGCCGTCAGACCGCCTTCTCGACCCTTCCGCTCCGCAGGCAGCGGGTGCAGACGTACGCGCGGGTCGGCGCGCCCCCCACGAGCACGCGAACCCGCTGGAGGTTGGGCTCGAAGCGCCGCTTGGTGGCGACCATCGAGTGACTCCGGTTGTGCCCGAACGAGGGCTTCTTGCCGCAGACGGCGCAGACTCTGGACATCGCGTCAGTCTACACGGGGGAACCTGCGACTTCCCCCGGTCTTCGATCTTCGGCTGTGCCCGCGGCCTCGCGTGCGTGCGAGAGACGTAGCCTAGGAGGTCTTCGCCGTGGCTCGTAGCTGGGAGAAGAGATCGGCCATCTCGAGCGCGCTCCGGACGGCCTCCGCGCCCTTGTTCGCCCGCCCCTCGGCCTGCTCGCTCGACTCCAGCGTGAGCACGCCGAACGAGACGGGCACCCCTGTCTCGAGCGCCGCGAGCTGGAGTCCGCTCGCCGCCTCGCTCGCGACGAAGTCGAAGTGCGGCGTCTCGCCGCGGATCACGCAGCCGAGCGCGACGATGCACGCGTAGCGACGCGTCTTCGCGAACGCCATGGCGGCGAGCGGCAACTCGAACGCGCCGGGAACGGGGACGACCGTCACGGCCTCGCGCGAGACGCCGGCGCGGTCGAGCTCCTCGAAGGCGGAGTCGAGCAGGGAGCCCGTGATCGCCGCGTTGTAGCGGCTGACGACGAGCGCGACGGCCCGCCGGGCGCCGTTCGGCGAGCCCGTGAAGACGGTGACCCCGTCCGGCACGCCGAGCTCGCCCGGGGCGTGCTCGCTCGGTCCCCGAAGCCGCGGCAGCTCGGGCTCGAGCTCCTCCTCGACCTCCACCGCGCTCAGCCCGGGCGGCACTCCGGCCGTGTCGATGTCGTCCTCGGACGGTGTCCCGTCCTCGGGGGAATGCGGCTCGTCGGGCACCGCTGTCGGATCGAAGCGCTCGCTCACAGGGGGTCCGGATCGGCAGGCAGGCGCAGATCCTGGTGGTGCAGTCTATGGCCGAGCTTGTCGCGCTTCGTGGACAGGTAGCGCGCGTTCTCCGCGTTCGGGGTCACCTCGATCGGGATCTGCTCGACGACCGTCAGTCCGAAGCCCTCGATCCCGGTCAGCTTCTTCGGGTTGTTCGTGAGGATCCGGATCGTCGACAGCCCCAGGTCGGCGAGGATCTGGTTGCCGATCCCGTAGTCGCGCGCGTCGGCGGGAAAGCCGAGCTCGAGGTTCGCCTCGACGGTGTCGAGTCCGTCCTCCTGCAGCTCGTACGCCTTGAGCTTGGGCAGGAGGCCGATCCCCCGACCCTCCTGCGCGAGGTAGAGGAGGACGCCGCGCTCCTCCGCCCCGATCTGGGCGAGCGCCTGCGTGAGCTGCTCGCCGCAGTCGCAGCGCAGCGAGTGGAAGACGTCGCCCGTCAGGCACTCGGAGTGCGCCCGCACCAGCACGTCCTCCGCGCCGTCGACGTCGCCCTTGACGAGCGCGACGTGGTGCTTGCCCGTGAGCTTCTCGCGGAAGGCGACGGCGGTGAACTCGCCGTAGGCGGTGGGAAGACGCACTGACGTCATGCGCTCGACGAGCTTCTCGGTTCGGCGGCGGTACTCGATCAGGTCGGCGATCGTGACGAGCTTGAGCCCGTGGCGCTCGCAGTACTCGATCAGGTCGGGCACGCGCGCCATCGTCCCGTCCTCCTTCATCACCTCGCAGACGACGCCCGCCGGGATCAACCCCGCGAGCCGCGCGAGATCGACCGCGGCCTCCGTCTGACCGGCCCGCTGCAGGACGCCTCCCTCGCGCGCTCGGAGCGGAAAGACGTGGCCCGGGTGGACGAGGTCGCCCGCGCCCTTGCTCGGGTCGATCGCGACCTGGATCGTGTGCGACCGATCGGGCGCCGAGATGCCCGTCGTGATGCCCTCCCGTGCCTCGATCGCGATCGTGAACGCCGTTTCGAACGGCGTCTCGTTGCGATCGGTCATCGGGCGTAGGCCGAGCTCGTCACAGCGCTCCTCCGTCAGGCAGAGGCAGATCAGCCCGCGGGCGTTCGTGGCCATGAAGTTGATCGCCTCCGGCGTGGCGAACTGGGCGGCGATCGTGAGGTCGCCCTCGTTCTCTCGGTCGGCCGCGTCGACGACGACGACGAACTTGCCCTGCCGGACGTCCTCGACCGCCTCCTCGACGCTCGCGAACGGCGTCCCCTGCTCGGTCACGGCGGCCTCGCTCGTCACGGAGTGATCGTACCCGGACGCTCTCTGCCGAGCAGGCGCTCGACGTACTTCGCCAGCACGTCGGGCTCGAGGTTCACCTCGTCCCCCGGGCGCAGCCCGCCGAGCGTCGTGGCGGCGAGCGTGTGCGGGACGAGCGCCACCGCGAACGCGTCGTCCGCGAGCGCGGCGATCGTGAGCGAGACGCCCGCGACCGCGATCGACCCCTTCTCGACGGCCAGGCGGAGCAGCTCGGGCGGCGCCTCGATCCAGAGCCGCGAGCCCGTGCCCTCGGGCTCGAGGGAGCGGACGCGGCCGAGCCCGTCGACGTGTCCCTGCACGTGGTGACCGCCGAGCGGATCGCCCGCGCGGAGGGCGGGCTCGAGGTTGACCGGGTCGCCTGGGGCGAGCCGGGCGAGCGTCGTGCGGGACAGCGTCTCGGGCACGGCGTCGAAGGCGAGCCTGTCTCCGGCGACCGCCGTCACGGTGAGGCAGCAGCCGTCGATCGCCACCGAGTCGCCGACCGCGGCCCGGGCGGCCGTCTCGCCGGCGTCGAGCTCGAGCCGCACGCCGTCGGGACCGCCCCGGGTCCGGGCGACCCGCCCGAGCTCGCGCACGATTCCGGTGAACACCTGCCGAAGGCTACGTCCTGGGCCGTGCCGCGCTACCCGAGCGCGATCGCCTCGAGCGTCTCCCTGACGAGCATCTCGAGCTCGCCCGGCCGTCCGTCCGGCGCGCGCAGCTCCGTGAGCAGCTCCTCGAAGGCAGCTGCCTGAGCCGCCGCGAGCCCACCCGTCCCGATCTGCTCGAGCCCGCGCCGCAGCTCGGCGTCGCCGGTATGGCGTGCGAGCCAGTGCGACAGCAGCGTGACGAGCCTGTCCTCGGTGCTGGCGGCCTCGTCACGGCTCGTGGACATAGGCCTCCAGCAGCACGTCGTCGCCGATGGCCTGGGACCGTAGACGGCTCAGGGAGACGGGAGCCGGCAGGCTCGCGAGCACCGGGGGCCCCTCTCCGCCGAGCATCGGCGCCACGAAGAGCAGCACCTTGTCGACGAGGTCGGCTGCGGCGAAGGCACCGGCGAGCGTCGGCCCGCCCTCGAGGAGGAGCGACTGCACCCCCTCGCGCGCCAGCGCCTGCAGCTCCTCGATGAGCGGCCCCGAGCGGAGCTCGAGCTCGGAGCCCGCGGATAACGACCGGGTCCCGAAGGCGAGCCGCCGGGGCTGCCGCGCCACGTCGGCGCCCCGCGCCGTCAGGCGCGGCTCGTCGGCACGCACGGTTCCGGTCCCGACCGCGACGGCGTCCGAGGCAGCCCTCAGCTCGTGCACGAGCCGACGGGACTCCGGGCCCGAGATCCAGCGCCGGCCGCGCAGCGTCACCCGGCCGTCGAGCGTCGCGGCGACCTTGAGCGTCACGAAGGGCCGCCCGAGCGCGACGGCCGTCCGGTAGCCCTCGTTCTGCGCGCGCGCCCGGAAGCCGAGCTCGCCGTCCGCCACCTCGACCTCGACGCCGGCGGCCCGCAGCCGCCCGACGCCCGCGCCGGAGACTCTGGGATTCGGATCGCCGGCCCCGGCGACGACGCGGGCGATGCCGGCCGCGATCACGGCGTCGGCACAGGGCGGCGTGCGCCCGTGGTGCGAGCACGGCTCGAGCGTGACGAAGAGCGTCGCCCCGCGGGCTCGCTCGCCCGCGGCGGCGAGCGCGTTCACCTCGGCGTGCGGGCCGCCGTAGCGCTCGTGCCATCCCTCGCCGACCGTCTCTCCGTCCCGGACGACGACCGCTCCCACGACCGGGTTCGGGCGCGTGGAGCCGCGCCCGCGCTCGGCGAGCTCGAGGGCCCGCTCGAGACTCACGCGAGCGCCTCCGCCAGGCGCCGATAGGCGGTGGCCGGATCCGCCTCGGCGAAGATGCTCGACCCGGCGACAAGGAGCGAGGCGCCGGCGGCGCGCAGCTCGCGGACGTTGTCGGGGCCGACTCCGCCGTCGACCTGGATCGGCGGCCCTCCCGGCAGGAGCTCCCGGAGGCGGCGCACCCGGTCGAGCGCGTCGGGTCGGAAGGGCTGGCCGGAGTAGCCCGGGTGGATGCTCATGCAGAGCACGAGATCGAAGTGCCCGGCGTGCGCGGCCGCCGCCTCGGGGCTCGTCTCGGGATTGAAGGCGAGCCCGATCTGGAGCCCGTGCGCGCGCGCCGCAGTCGCCGCCGCAGCGGGCTCGGCGCACGCCTCCAGGTGCACGGTGACGCTGTCGCCGCCGGCCGCCGCCACGGCCTCGAAGTGGCGCTCGGGCGACTCGACCATCAGATGGCAGTCGAGCCGGGCGCCTCCCCCGTGGACGAGCCCCGAGATCGACTGCAGCACGATCGGGCCGATCGTGACCGGCGGGACGAAGTGACCGTCGCCGACGTCGAAGTGGAACACCCGCACGCCTGCCGCGAGCAGCTCCTCGATCTGCTCGCCGAGCCGCGCGAAGTCCGCCGCATAGAGCGACGGCTCGATCTCGGCCGTCCGGGTCCAGTCGCTCCAGCCCACCGCAGTCGATCTTACGGAGCGAGCCGCGCGACGAAGAACCCGGACGTCCCGTGCACGTGCGGCAGCGTGAGCAGGAACTCGGGGCGGCGCGGGTGCCTGAAGGCCGGCCATTCCTCGCCGAGCGGCAGGATACGGAGGCCGGCGGCGTCGACGACCGCCTCGTTCTCGTCCGCGTTCGGGGTGCAGACCGAGTACACCACGGTGCCGCCCGGCCGAACACGCTCGGCGGCGGCGCGCAGGAGCGCGAGCTGGAGCTCGGGCAGCGCCCGCGCGCGCCAGCGGAGATCCGGCCGAGCCCCGAGCACGCCGAGGCCCGAGCAGGGCGCGTCGACGAGCGCGCGGTCGAAGCCGGTGAGCTCCGCGGGCAGCTCCAGGCCATCCGCGTGGACGACGCGCACGTTCGCCGCGCCGAGGCGGTCGCACGTCTCCTGGAGCTCGCGCGCGCGGCCGGCGTGCTTCTCGACGGCCG
>JBBSIG010000023.1:0-18107 GCA_038232215.1 Gaiellales bacterium
CGGGCTCGTGAAGCCCGCCCACCGCGAGCGCTGAGCTCCTGAGGCTCAGACGACTGTGAAGCTTCCGCGCATGCTCGCGAGATGCGGGTCGCTCCGGAAGCGGTAGACGCCCTTCCGGAGCGTCACCATCCAGACGACGATGCCCGTCCCTGCGACGTCCGTCCTCCTGTTCACGCCCGGCCCGACGAGATGGAAGTTGTGGATGCGGGCGCGGTCTCGGACCGTGATCGTGTAGGCGCCGGGCTTCAGGTTCCTCGCAGCGCCGGTAGCCGTGCGCAGCGAGATCCTGTACCCGGGGCCAACCGTCCCGCGCCGACGAGCTCGACCTCGGTGGTCACGTCCACGCCGGGCCCCCTCAGGTGGAAGTCGTGCATCGCTGACGCGTCGTGGATGACGAGCGTGAACGTGCCGGCAGCGACGTGCGAGACGCGTGCTCTGCCGGCGTCAGCCAGGGAGATGACGAACGCGTCCTCCGTACCCACGGTGCCGGTCAGGACCGGGTCGGCCAGCCCAACTCGAGCCCGGGCCGAGCAGGACGAGCCCCGCGAGGAGGGCAAGGAGGCCGAGCTGAGGACGGCGAGGCACGAGAGCTCCTTTCGTCGCGATAGCCGGCCCTACGGCCGCACGCCGCGACCGGATTTCTCAGGCCCGCAGCGTGCCGCCGAGCCGCTCGCGCACCGCCTCGACGATCCGCTCGCGCAGCCGGTCGCCGTCCTCGTCGGTGAGCGTGCGCTCGGACGACTGGAACGCCACGGCCAACGCGATCGACTTCTTGCCCGGCCCCACCTGCTCGCCGCGGTAGACGTCGAAGATCCTCGCCTCCCGCAGCTCGGCCCCCCCGGCCTCGCGCACGACCTCGGCGAGCTCTCCCGCAGGGACGTTCTCGGAGACGACGAAGGCGAGATCCTGGCGCAGTGCCGGAAAGCTGATCACGTCCCGGTACACGAGCCGCTCGGGCACCCGCGCGAGGAGCGAGGGGAGATCGAGCTCGAAGACCCCCCACTCCCCGGGCAGGCGCGCCGGGTGCAGCCGACCGAGCCACCCCTCTCCCGTGCGCGCGGCCTGTCCGGGGTGAAGAGAGGCCTCCGCCCCACGCTCGAACCGCGGCTCCTCCTTCAGCGCCGCATAGAGCGCCTCGACGATTCCCTTCACGCGGGCGAAGCCGCCGGAGACGATCCCGGCCACGTGCCAGCGCTCCTCGGGCCGTGGCGAGGCCGGCGGCAGGTAGACGCGCGCAAGCTCGAAGAGCCCGATCGACTCGTTGCCGGCGTCGACGTTCCGCTCCGCGGCCGCGACGAGCCCGCCGAGCAGCGTCGTCCGCAGGACGGCCTGCTCGGCGGTGAGCGGCGTCGGAAGCCGGAGCGCGCCCGGGTGGGGATCGTCCGCGACGAGGGCGGGCGTAAAGGCCTCGGAGAGACCGCAGCCGACGAGGACGTCCTCGACGACGCGCCGGAGCTTCTGCTCGCGCGTCAGCCGCCCGGTCATCGCCCGCCGCAGCGGGAGCGTGAACGGCACGTCGTCGAGCCGAAAGCGCGCGATCTCCTCGACGAGATCGGCCTCGCGCGTGACGTCGCGCGCGCGCCAGGTGGGCACGGTGACGCTCCAGTCCCGGCTCACCTCGAACCCCAGTCGCTCCAGCCTCGTCCGCTGCTCCTCGGGGGCGACCTCGAGGCCGATCAGCGCGTCGACGCGCTCCGGCCTCAGTCGCACCACCGGACGCGCCGGCAGCTCGCCTCTGACGTCGCTCTCGCCCGTCCACCGCGCCCCGGCGAGCTCGACGATCAGCTCCGTGGCCAACCTGGCGGCCTGCTCGGCCAGGTACGGGTCGACCCCCTTCTCCCAGCGGTTGGAGCCCGCGGTGCGGAGGGGCAGCCGCTCCGACGACTTGAGAATCGTCACGGGCTCGAAGTTGGCGGCCTCGAGCAGGACCTCGGTCGTCGTCTCGGTGACCTCGGTCTCCTCGCCGCCCATGATCCCGGCGATCGCCACGGCCCGCTCGTCGTCGGCGATCACGAGATCGCGCACGTTCAGGCGCCTGAGGCTCCCGTCGAGCGTGCGCAGCTCCTCACCCTCGCGCGCTCTCCGCACGACGACTCGCCCACCGGCGAGACGCGTGAGGTCGAAGGCGTGCAGCGGGTTGCCGAGCGCGTGCATGACGTAGTTCGTCACGTCGACGACGTTCGAGATGGGGCGCATGCCGGCCGCGAGGAGCCGCGCCTTTAGCCAGGGAGGCGACGGCGCGACCGTGACGTCTCGCAGGAGGCGGCCGACGTAGCGCGGGCAGCCGATCGGGTCCTCGACTCGGACCTCGACCGGCTCGTTCCCGACCTTCTCCGGGTCGCGTCCGGGTGGAGGCGCGAGCTCGAGGTCGTAGAGCGCCGCCACCTCGCGCGCGAAGCCGTAGACGGAGAGCAGGTCGGGCCGGTTCGGCGTCGTCTCGAGGTCGAGCACGTCGTCGGCGAGCGGCAGGACGTCGGCGAGCGGCGTCCCCGGCTCGGGCCCGGCGTCGAGGACGAGGATGCCGCTGTGGTCGACCCCCAGCTCGAGCTCCCGCTCGGAGAGGATCATCCCCTCCGAGACCGCGCCGCGGAGCTTCGCCGCCTGCAGCTTCTGCCCGTCCGGGAGCACCGCTCCCGGCAGGGCCACGGCCACGGTGGCACCGCCTCCGAAGTTCCAGGCGCCGCAGACGATCTGCCGCGGCTCGCCCTCCCCCACGTCCACGCGGCAGAGCTGCAGGCGATCGGCGTTCGGGTGCTTGCCCGCCTCGAGCACGCGGCCCACGCGGTAGAGGCCGAGGTTGCCGTCCTCGTCGGCGACACCGCGGTGGAGGATCCGCTCGACGCCCGCCACGCTGACGCTCACGCGCTCGGCGAGGTGGGCGAGCGGCGCCTCCACCGCGACGTAGTCGCGGAGCCAGGAGAGAGGGACCCTCACGTCAGAACTGCCTCAGGAAGCGGAGATCCGGCTCCCAGAAGAGCCTGAGGTCGGGGACTCCGTGCCGAAGCAGCGCGATCCGCTCCAGGCCGAGGCCGAACGCGAAGCCCGATACCCGCTCTGGGTCGTAGCCGACGTTGCCGAGCACGTTAGGGTCGATGACGCCCGAGCCGCCCATCTCGATCCAGCCCGTGTGCTTGCAGACGCCGCAGCCCGACCCCTCGCACAGGAAGCAGGAGATGGAGAGTCCGACCGACGGCTCGGTGAAGGGGAAGAAGTCGGTCGTGAAGCGCGCCTCGCGATTCTCTCCGAAGAGCGCGCGCGCGAGGTAGAGGAGCGTGCCCTTGAGGTCGGCGAGGGTGATGCCTGCGTCGACCGCGAGCCCCTCGACCTGGTGGAAGAGCGGCGAATGCGTCGCGTCGGGCGTGTCGCGGCGGTAGGTGCGGCCGAGCGAGACGACGTAGACAGGCGGCTCCTGCGCCTCCATGACCCTGATCTGGGACGGCGAGGTCTCCGTGCGCAGCACGACGTCCCAGTTCAGGTAGAGCGTGTGCAGCGGCGAGCGCGTGATGTGCTCGGGGGCCATGTTGAGCGCGTCGAAGAGGTGCCAGGAGTCCTCGACCTCGTCGCCGTCCACGACCGCGTAGCCGAGTCCGAGGAAGACGTCCTCGACCTCGCGCCTGATCTGCGTGATCGGGTGCAGGCTGCCGCGGGGATGCGGCTCACCCGGGAGCGTCACGTCGATCGCGTCTGCCGCGAGCGCGCGCTCGAGGTCTGCCTGCTCCAGCTGCCTCCGGCGCGCCTCGACGCCCTCCTCGAGGCGCGCGCGCGCGGCGTTCAGCGCCATCCCCTGCTCGCGCCCGCGCACCTCACGGAGAGCCTGCTTGAGGGCGCTCTTCCGGCCGAGGTAGCGGACCCGCGCCGCGTCCAGCTCGAGCGGGCCTTGGGCGCCCGCGATCGCGCTCGCAGCCTCGTTCTCGAGCGCCTGGAGATCCACCGCTCGACTGTACCATCGCCCCTCTTGGAGGCTTACGATGCGATCGCGCGGCTGTACGACCCGTGGAGCTGCAGCGTCACGGAGGACGTCTCCTTCTACGTCGAGGAGGCGCGACGATCCGGCGGGCCCGTCGTCGAGCTCGGGGTGGGCACGGGCCGAATCGCCGTTCCGGTGGCCGCGACCGGAATCCGTGTGATCGGCGTCGACTCGTCGCGCGGGATGCTCGAGGTCTGCGGCGAGCGAGCGCTGCTCGCCGGCGTCGCCGAGCTCCTCGAGCTGCGCCGGGGCGACCTTCTGGAGCCGCCGGTGGCCGAGCGGGTGCCGCTCGTCACGTGTCCGTTTCGCGCCTACCTGCACCTGCGCTCGGACGACCAGCGCCACCAGGCGCTCACCGCCGCGCGCCGGCTGCTCCTTCCCGGCGGCCGGCTCGTCTTCGACGTCTTCGCGCCGGGCGCGGACGACGTCGCGCAGACCCACGACCGCTGGATCGAGCGGGAGCCCGGTATCTACGAGCGCGCGGTCTGGGACACCGAGGCACGCACGCTCGTCCTCTCCGTGCGCGGCGACTCGGGCCAGGCGACGATGTCGCTCGCGTGGGTCTCGCCCGAGGAGTGGCGACGCCTGCTCGTCGAGGCGGGCTTCGAGGTCGAGGCGTGCTACGGCTGGTTCGACCGCCGCCCGTACGCGGGGGGCGAGGACACCGTCTGGATCGCCCGCAACCCAAAAGTCACACACTAAGCACACCCGCCTCTTGACACGTCACGGTGCCTGGCACCGAACGACTCGCGGACGATCTGTCCACAGCGGGAGCATCGGACGGGGCGCCGCCGGAGACGCGAAACGGTTTAAGGTCGCGTCGTGCTCTGGCAGATCGTCGTCGTCGCGCTCGTCCTGCTGCTCGGGCTCGCGCTGATCGCGCTCTACAACCGGCTCGTCCGGCTCCGCAACCGCACGGAGAACGCGTGGTCGCAGGTCGACGTGCAGCTGCGACGGCGGTACGACCTGATCCCGAACCTGCTCGAGACGGTCCGGGGCTACGCGGCTCACGAGCGCGAGACCTTCGAGGAGGTGACGCGCGCGCGAACGGCGGCGCAGCAGGCGCAGACCGTCGAGCAGCAGGCGCAGGCGGAGAACGTCCTCACCGCCGCGATCGGCCGCCTCTTCGCCGTCGCGGAGGCCTATCCCGAGCTGCGCGCGACGGAGAACTTCCAGCAGCTCCAGGGCCAGCTCACCGACATCGAGGAGAAGATCGCGGTCTCCCGACAGATCTACAACGACACCGTTCTGAGCTACGACAACGCGATCCAGACGGTGCCCTCGAACCTCTTCGCCGGCCTGCTCGGCTTCAGGCGCAGGCCGTTCTTCGAGATCGAGGAGGCAGCCCGGGAGGCGCCACGCGTGCAGTTCTGACGCGCGCTCGGCGAGCCGCGCTTCCACTTGCGCTCGCCGTCTTGACACTCACCCCCGCCGCGAGCGCGAAGTCGTTCACCCTGCCGGCGGCCGACGTGACCGTACGCATCGAGCGAAGCGGCGCGCTGGACGTCCGCGAGCGGATCACCTTCTCCTTCAGCGGCCCGTTCAGCGGCGCCTTCCGCGAGGTGCCGCTGCGGCCCGGCGAGACGATCACGGACGTGTCGGTCTCCGAAGGGCGCTTGGACTACCGCCCCGGCGCCTCCGCAGAGCTCGGAAGCGCGGGCAGCGCCGGCACCTTCGGCACGGCCCGCACGGGCAAGGGCCTCCGCATCGTCTGGCACTACACCGCGGCAGACGAGGCCCGCACGTGGACGATCGGCTACCGGATCGCCGGCCTCGCCGTCGCGTACGACGACGTGGTGGACGTCAACTTCCAGGTGTGGGGCGACGAGTGGAAGACGTCTCTCGGTCGCCTGACCGCCTCGACGATCCTGCCCGGGTCGGCAGCTGGCCCGTCGTACCGCGTCTTCGGCGCACCCGTCTGGGTGCGCGGCGACGTGACGCGTCGGCCGCGGATCGCCTCGCTGCGCGCCGTCGACGTGCCGGCCGGGCAGTTCGTCGAGCTTCGCACGGTGTTCCCGCGCGCGCTGCTCGGCTCGACCGCGGACGGGACCGTCCGGCGCGGCGCCGGCCTGCCCGCCATCCTCGACGAGCAGCGGAGCCGCGCCGGCGGATACGAGCGCGACCGGAGCCGCATCCGCGACTCGCTCCATCACCTCGGCCGCACGCTCGGCCTGCTGCTCCTGCTCGCGCTCGGGCCGGCACTCCTCGTGCTAGCGCTCACGTACTGGCTCTACGGGCGCGAGCGCCCGACGCCGGGCTACGACCGCGAGTACGAGCAGGAACCGCCCTCCGACCTCAAGCCTGCGCTCGTGCCCCCGCTGCTGCGACAGAGACCGGCGGTCGGCTCGCTCGAGTTCACCGCGACCCTGTTCGACCTGATCCGCCGCGGACGCTACCGGGCGAGCGCGGTGACGACCGAGCTCCCGCGCCTCGCGGGCCTGCTGCACCACGATGTCGCCGATCTCGAGCTCACGCGGGGCGACGACGTCGGGCTCGCCTCGTTCGAGCGGCCCGTGGCCCAGGTGATCGACTCGGTCATCGGCGACGGCTCCGAGCGCCTGACCGGCTTTCGCGACGAGATCGGCAAGCACCGGACGACGAACAGCAAGCGCTTCTCTGCCTTCCGGACGGCGGCGGCAGAGGCGATCCACACACGTGGCTGGTTCGTCGAGCGAGGACTCCGCCTCCTGCTCCCGGCCCTCGTCGCCTTCGCGCTGACGGGGGCGCTGCTCCTCTGGCTCGGTATCCACGACTTCCGGACACTCGCGCCTCGCTGGCGCGACGTGGTCGAGATCGCGCTCGGCGCCTGCGCGCTCTCGAACGCCGCGCTCGTCGGCCTCTCGCTCCCGTTCGCGCGCCTCTGGCGCCGGCGCTCGCCCGAGGCGGAGGCCGAGGCCGAGCGCTGGGAGGCCTTCAGGCGCTACCTGACCGACTTTCCCCGGCTCGGCGAAGCTCCGCCCGCATCGCTCGAGCTCTGGGAGCGCTACCTCGTCTACGCGATCGCGTTCGGCATCGCGGACCGCGTGCTGCAAGCCGCGCAGCTCGTGATGCCGCAGGAGCTCCAGCGGCAGAGCTCGCTCTACTGGATCAGCCCGAGCAACGATCTCGGCTCTGGCCCGAGCGCACTCGCGATCGGCGCTCTCAGCGCTGGCTTCGGCTCGGCCCTCGCGCCGCCGTCGAGCGGCTCGGGGGGATTCGGCGGCGGCTTCTCGGGTGGCGGCGGGGGCGGCGGCGGGGGCGGGGGCGGGGGCGCCTGGTGACCGCCGGCGCGTCGCGCCTCAGGGGCGCGTAGCGCCCGACCGCCTCAGCTCGTAGAGCGCGATCGCCCCGGCCAGCGCGACGTTCAGCGACTCGGCAGCCCGGGACTGCGGGATCGACGCGATCTCGTCGCAGCCCGCGAGCACGTCCTTCGGCAACCCCTCCCGCTCGGCTCCCAGGACGAACGTCGCCGAGGGGCCCAGCTCGAGCGTCGCGAGCGGCAGCCCGCCGCGGGGCACGAGCGCGATCCTCGGCCCGCGCGCCTCCCCGAGCTCGACGAGCGGAACGCGGAAGAGCGAGCCCGTCGACGCCCGCAGCGCCTTCGGGCCCGTCGGATCGGCGCAGCCCTGCGAGAGCGCGACGTAGGCGGGGCCGAACACGTCCGCCGAGCGGACGAGCGTTCCGACGTTGCCGGAATCGCGCACCCGCCAGAGCGCGAGGCCCACCTCCGGCAACGGTGCTGCGCCCGCGAGGTCGCTCCGGCGAAACACTCCGAGGACGCGGGGCGGATGGGCGAGCGAGGACACCTCCGCGAGCAGCGCCGGCTCGACGTCCTCCCCTGCGACGAGAAGCTCCACCGGCTCGATTCCCGCGTCCCGGGCCGCGAGCACGAGGTCTTCGCCCTCGCAGACGAAGAGGCCGAGCTTGTCGCGCCCGCGACGCGAGGCGAGCTTTCGCACCAGCTTCAGCCGCTCGTTGTCGCGTGACGTGATCATGCGACCGAGCCGAGGCGGCCTCGTCCGGAGAGATCTCTCGGCGGCGCGAGCCTCAGGCCTCGAGCGCGGCCTTCGCGCGCTCGGCGATGACCCCGAAGGCCTTCGGGTCGCTCACCGCGAGGTCGGCGAGGACCTTGCGGTCGAGCGCGATGTTCGCCTTGCGACACCCGGCCACGAACTGGTTGTACGAGAGCCCTCGAGCGCGTGCGGCGGCGTTGATCCGGATGATCCAGAGGCGCCTGAACGTCCGCTTGCGGTTCTTGCGGTCGCGATAGGCGTACGCGAGCGAGTGCTCGACCTGCTCCTTCGCGTACTTGTAGCTCGAGTTCTTGAGGCCCCAGTAGCCCTTCGCCTGCTCGAGCACCTTGCGGCGCTTCTTGCGCGCGTGGACGGATCGCTTGACTCTCGGCATCAGCGCCGCCCGAGCAGCTTCTCGACCGTCTTCGCGTCGCTTCCCGCGACGCCTTGATCCTTCCGGAAGCCCCGCTTCCGCTTAGCCGACTTTTTCTCGAGCAAGTGGCTCTTCATCGCCTTCCGGCGCAGGAGCTTCCCCGCCCCGGTCACCTTGAAGCGCTTCTTCGCCCCGCTGTGTGTCTTCATCTTTGGCATCGTCTCTCGCAGCTCCCGCGTTCTTCGTCGGCCCCAGCACCATCACCATGTTGCGTCCGTCCTGCAGCGGCGGCGACTCCACCAGGCCGATCTCCTTCACGTCCTCGGCGAGCCGCATCAGCAGGTCGCGCCCACGCTCGGGGTGCGACTGCTCGCGCCCGCGGAACATGATCGTGACCTTGACCTTGGCGCGCTGGTTCAGGAAGCGCTCCACGTGGCCCTTCTTGGTGTTGTAGTCGTGGATCCCGATCTTGGGCCTGAACTTGATCTCCTTGACGTTGATCGACGTCTGGTGCTTCCGCGCGACCTTGGCCTTCTGCTCCTGCTCGTACTTGTACTTGCCGTAGTCCATCACCCGCGCGACCGGCGGGTCCGCCTGCGCCGCCACCTCGACGAGGTCGAGGTTCTTGCCGTACGCGTACTCGCGGGCCTCGTCGGTTCGCTTGACGCCGATCTGGCTCCCGTCCTCGTCGATCAGCCTGACCTGCGCGGCGCGGATCGCGTCGTTGATCCGTTCCTGCGGGACCGGGCGGACTGGCTCAGGCCTGCGCCTCGGTCTCAAAGGGCTGTCACCAAGCTCGCTGCTTCCTTTCGTTCGACCATGAGAAAACCGCTGCAAGCAGCGGCCCGTGATCCTCGTCCGACACGTCGGTTCGAACCTCCGGGAGCCAGGCTCGGGAGGTGAGGAACGGGTCCGCCCCTGCTTTCAGGCCTGCAGCTTAGCAAGGTCTCGCACGAGCTCCTCCAGCGTGCGGGTGAGCTGCTCGCCGCCGCGGGCCCGGACGGCGAGCGACGCCTCCGACTCGCGGTCGCCGTAGACGATCACGTAGGGGATCTTCTCGAGCTCGGCGTTCCGGATCCGCTTGCCGACCGTCTCGTCGCTCGCGTCGAGCTCCGTGCGGAAGGCGGCGAGCTTGCCGAGGAGGCCACCCGCCGCCTCGCGGTACGCCTCGCCGACCGGGAGCACACGCACCTGAACGGGCGCGAGCCAGAACGGGAACGCGCCTCCGTAGTGCTCGATCAGGATGCCGAGGAAGCGCTCGAGCGAGCCGAAGAGCGCCCGGTGAATGACGTAGGGCTGGTGCTCGGTGTTGTCGCCGCCCACGTAGCTGAGCCCGAAGCGTGCGGGCATCTGCGAGTCGAGCTGAATCGTCCCCATCTGCCACGGGCGTCCCAACGCGTCGTCCATGAAGAAGTCGATCTTCGGGCCGTAGAAGGCGCCCTCGCCCTCCGCCACGCGATAGGGGATCGCCTGTCGCTCGACCGCGCTCCGAAGCGCGCCCTCCGTGCGGTCCCACTGCTCGTCGGTGCCGAGCTTGTTGTCCGGACGAGTCGAGAGCTCGGCGTGCGCGCTGACGCCGAAGCGCTCGTAGAGGTAGCCGACGTAGTCGAACATGGCGTCGATCTCGGACTGGATCTGCTCCTCGGTGCAGAAGACGTGCGCGTCGTCCTGGCTGAACTGACGCGCGCGGAGAAGTCCGTGCAGCGTTCCGCTCGGCTCGTCCCGGTGCAGGATCGTCGGCTCCGCGTAGCGGATCGGAAGCTCGCGGTAGCTCCGCATCCGGCTGCCGAAGAGGATCATGTGCCCCGGGCAGTTCATGGGCTTGAGGCCGTACGTCCGCTCGCCGTGCTCGACGAGGAAGAGGTCGTCGCGGTACTTCTCCCAGTGTCCCGACGTCTTCCAGAGCTCGGTGTCCCAGAGGAGCGGCGTCTTCACCTCGAGGTAGCCGCGCCTCGTGTTCTCGCGCCGGCGCAGGTCGTCGAGCGCGTTCCAGAGGGCCATCCCCTTCGGGTGCCAGAGAGCGGCGCCCGGTGCGTGCTCGTCGAAGTGGAAGAGGTCGAGCTGCGGGCCGAGCCGGCGGTGGTCGCGGCGCTTCGCCTGCTCGAGCCGCTCGAGGTGGGCGTCGAGGTCGGCACGCGAGTAGAACGCCGTCCCGTAGATCCTGGTCAGCTGCGCGTTCCGCTCGTCCCCGCGCCAGTAGGCGCCCGCGAGACTCGTCAGCCTGACCGCCTTGATCGGGCGCGAGTCCTGCAGGTGCGGACCGCGGCAGAGGTCGGTGAAGCCGCCCTGTGTGTAGAGGGAGACGGCACCCTCGGCGGTGTCGACGAGCTCGACCTTGTACGGCTCGTTCTCGGCCTCGAACCGCCTGCGCGCCTCGTCGGCCGATACCTCGTGACGAGTCCAGTCGCGGCCCTCGTCCAGCTCACGCAGGATCTCGGCCTGGATGCACTCGAGCGCCTCCTCGTGGATCGGCTCCGCGAACTCGAAGTCGTAATAGAACCCGTCCTCGATCGCCGGTCCGATCGCGATCTTGACGCCGGGGTAGAGCCTCCGCACCGCCTCGGCGAGGAGGTGCGCGGCGGAGTGCCGCAGGACGGCGAGGGCATCGGGATCCTGGGTGTCCCGGGTGGTCACCAGCTCGATCCGCCGGCCGTCCTCGAGCGGCAGCCGCAGGTCCTGCGGCCGGCCGTCCGAGCGCAGGAGGACGGCCTGCTCCGCGAGCTTCGGCCCGATCGCGCGGGCGGCGTCGAGGCCGGTGGCGCCGTCCGTGAGCTCGAGCTCGGAATCGTCGGGCAGAACGACTTTCATCGTGACCGGAGGATAGGCGAGCGCGGGTGCGGGCAGACCCGGATGACACGCGACCCGAAAGGAGCCGCCATGACGGAAGAGCGCGAGGCGACGACACACGACGAGGGGATCCCGGCGGTCGATCCAGGCGGCGCCGCACCTCCCGACGACCGCAACGAGGAGATTCCAGGCTCCCCGGCGCCCGATCCGACGGCCGAAGACGGCGGCGCCGACGACATGCCCGGGGCCGATTGACCTCGGGACGGATCGGCACACATTCGACACAGCCGACACGGCTCCCCGGGCCGGCAACCAGGGTCAGACCCTGTTGGCCGCGCACGGTGAGCCGAGCTCGGCCCGGCCTACCGGGTCACGGCCGAAAGGCCAGCGCGGCGCGCCCCTGCGGGAAGCGCGACCACAGCCCCCCACCGGTAGCTCAGGATTCCGAGCAGGGAGAGCTGCACGAGCTGAGACGGCCCCGCGTAGGCGACCGAGAGCATGCCCGCGCCACGGCCCCGACGCAAGCGCCCCTCCTGCCAACTCGTGGCCCCTCACCGTTTCGGGGCCGCGGCACCGGGTACGCCCTGGGAGCCCTGAGCCCCCAGCGAAAGGACGTTCCGATGGCGCAGACAATCCGAGACGTGATGACCTCCGATCCGCGTTCCGTCGAGGCCGACTCGACGGTCGCCGATGCCGCCCGGCTGATGAAGGAGGAGGACGTCGGCCTCGCACCGGTGGTCGAGGGAGACCGGCTCGTGGGAACGGTGACCGACCGCGACATCGCGATCCGCGTCGTCGCCGAAGGGCGCGACGCGTCGGCGACGTCCGTCCGTGAGATCGCATCGACGGATCTCGTCACGGTCGACCCGCAGCAGGATCTCGGCGAAGCGGTCCGCCTGATGTCCGAGCACCAGGTGCGCCGCCTGCCGGTGGTGGACGACGACGGCAAGCTCGTCGGCGTCGTGGCGCAGGCCGACGTCGCCCGGCAAGGATCCGATGCGGCTACCGGCCAGCTCGTCCAGGAGATCTCGGAGTAGCGCAACGATCTCCGTCTATCCCCGACCTGGCCGGTGCCCAGCGCCGGGCCAGGTCGGGAACGCTGTGCCGAGTCACCGGTGAGAGGGCTGCCGGAAGCGAGAGAGTCAGCTCCACTGCTTCCAGCACGGTTCTGACCGCCTCACAGATTCTTTACATCGCGCAATCGAGCCTCGAATACGGCCTGCCGATAGTGCGCTCGTGGCCGCGTCCCCCGTGCCCGTCTACCAGAAGCCGTTCGGCGAGCTGCAGGCCGAGCGCCTGCTCTGGCGGGCCGGGTTCGGGCCACGCCGCGGGGAAGCGAAGCGGCTCGCCGCGCACGGTCTGCAGGCGGCCGTCCTCTCGCTGACGCGCCCGCCGTCGGAGCAGCTCGAGGGCCCGGCGCCGACCGACGACAAGAAGTTCCCGATCGCGCCCTACGACGCGCGGGGCCACGATCACCTCTGGTGGCTCGACCGGATGGTGCGCTCGAACCAGCCGCTCGTCGAGCGCATGACCCTCGTCTGGCACGACTGGTTCGCGACCTCGCTGCAGGGCGTGAAGTCGCAGAGGCTCATGCTCGACCAGAACGCGATGCTGCGCGCCGGCGCACTGGGGTCGTTCGCCGAGCTGCTGCTGAACGTCACGAAGGACCCAGCCATGCTGCTCTGGCTCTCCGGGAACAAGAACACGAAGCAGTCGCCGAACGAGAACTACGGCCGCGAGTTGATGGAGCTGTTCACGCTCGGCGCCGACCGCGGCTACACGGAGACGGATGTTCGCGAGCAGGCCCGGGCGCTGACGGGCTTCCGCAGCACGCGCACGGGCAAGCGCGAGTACGAGTTCCGCTACGAGCCGCGCTCCCACGACGACGGGACGAAGACGATCTTCGGCCAGTCGGGGAGCTTCGACTGGCAGGCCTCATGCCGCCTCTGCCTCGCGCATCCCGAGCACGCCTCGTTCTTCGTCGGGAAGCTCTGGAGCTACTTCGTGCCCACCGCCCCCGGGCCGAAGACGAGGGCCGCGCTCGAGGCGACGTACAGGAGCGGCTACCAGGTCCGGCCGGTCGTCGAGGCGATCCTCATGCACCCCGACCTCTACAACGGACCGCGCATGGTGAAGCCGCCCGTCGTCTACACGGCCGGTCTCCTGCGCGCCCTCGGCAGAGGGATCGACACGGCCGCCTGGACGAACCTCGATTTCGCGAGCGGGCAGCGGCTCTTCGTCCCGCCGAACGTGGCCGGCTGGGACGAGTCCCGCTGGCTCGATACCGCCACCTTCCGTGGGCGCTGGTTCGTCGCCTCGACCGCGCTGAAGCCGTTGCGCGCCGACGAGAAGGCGAGCGCCGGCCTGCCGAGCGACCCGGCGGCGCTGCTCGACCGTGCCGTCGACTTCTGGGGCAAGCCGCCGCTCACCGAGCAGACGCGCAAGGTGCTTCTCGCCTTCGCGCAGCGCGCGCTCGGCGAGGCGAAGAAGGTCTCGGGCAACGGGCCCGCGATCGTCGAGAACGCACTGCGGCAACTCGTCGCCACCTCCCCGGACCTGCAGACCGCCTGATGCGACCCGCCTGCGCCTGCACCGACTTCTCCCGCGCCGACCTCCTGCGCCGTGCCGCGGTCGAGGCGAGTCGCGGCCTGCCCGCGATCGAGCCCGGCATGCCGCTCCCGGCGGGAACGGGACTGTCGAGACGCAGCTTCCTGACGCGCTCGGCCGGGCTCGCGCTCGCCGTCTACGGAGGCGGCAGGATGAGCGCCGCGCTCCTCGACGACGGGATCGCGCACGCGGCCGCGCTCGGCCGCCCGAACGACCCCGTGCTCGTGTCCGTCTTCCTCGAGGGCGGCGCCGACTCGATGTCGATTCTCTTCCCCGCCGGCGATCCGAAGTACCAGGCCCTCCGCCCGAAGCTCGCTCTGCCCGCCTCCTCGGGAATCGCGTTCCCGCAGGACGGACGCCTGCTCTGGCATCCGTCCGCGCAGGCCCTGGCCACGCTGCACAACGAGGGCAAGGTGGCCGTGCTGCCCGCCATCGGCTACGACCACCCGGACAAGTCGCACTTCACCTCCCGCCACTACTGGGAGGTCGGCGCCACCGACGCGCACGTGCGCACCGGCTGGCTCGGCCGCTTCCTCGACGCCACCGGCACGCCGGACAATCCGCTCCAGGGGCTCTCCCTCGACAACGGGCTGCAGCCGGCGCTCGCGACCGGGAAGGTTCCGATCGCCTCGCTCGACAGCCCGGATCACTACGGCTTCTCTGACCGGCGGACCGGCGCCTTCCCGCTCGAGAGCTCGATGCTCGAGACGGTCGGCAGGCTCGGCTCGGTCCACGCGCAGAGCAAGGATCCGGCGCTTCGCCAGGCCGGTAGCACCGCGGTGCAGGCGCAGAAGCTCCGCGGGCGCCTGCTGCCCTTCTCGGGAGGAGACGGCGAGACGAGCTTCAAGACGCCGGTCGCCTACCCGCAGAGCGCGACCGAGGCGTTCCCGCACCGGCTCGCTGGACTCGCCGCGATGATCGCAGCCGGCCTGCCGCTCCGCTGCGTCGCGATTCGCGCGCCCGGGATGTACGACACGCACTCCGATCAGCCCGAGACCCTGAGCGAGGGCTTGAAGCTGACGAGCGAGTCGCTGCTCGCCTTCCAGCGCGACCTCGAGGCGCGCGGGCTCGCGAGTCGCGTCCTCGTCAACGTGTGGTCGGAGTTCGGCCGCCGGGCGCGCGAGAACGGCTCCCAGGGAACGGATCACGGCGCTGCCGGGATCGGCTTCCTGATCGGCTCCCAGGTGCGCGGTGGGATGATCGGCGAGTTCCCCGGCCTCTCGGGCGGGCTCGACGACCAGGGGAACCTCCGCCCGACGGCCGACTTTCGCGGCGTCTACAGCGCGCTGATCGAGCAGTGGTTCGGGGTCGACCCGAACCCGATCATCCCGAACGCCGGCGCGTACCCGCGTCCCGTTCTCCTGCGATGAGGCTGCGGCGGGCACCGCGGCGCGCGGCGCTCACGGTCGTCGGGGTCGCGGCGCTCCTGGCCGTCGCGCCCGCCCCGGCGGTCGTGCCGCCCGCCCGCGTCCAGGTCGCGGCCGAGGAGTACGCCTTCACGCTCTCTCGGCCCTCCATCAAGGCGGGGCCGGCGATCGTGCAGCTCGTGAACTACGGCGAGGACCCGCACGATCTACGGCTGCGGCGCGTGGGCGGGACCCGGACGTACGCGCTCCGCGTCGTCCAGGCGGACGGAGACGCCGACCTCACGGCACGCCTCCTCCCCGGCCGCTACACGCTGTGGTGCTCGCTCGCGGACCACCGCAGCCGCGGGATGCGCGCGACCCTGCTCGTGCGCAAGTAGCTACCGCAGCGCAAGCCAGAGGATCAGCGCGACCACGATCAGGGCCGCGGCCGCGCCCCACACGAGGGTCGCCACACCGCCGAGCAGGAAGAGGGGCGTGCGGGCCGTCCGCGCCCGCGCGACCTCGCGCGGCGTGCCCTCGTCGACCGCCTCCGCCGCCGGTCTCGACTCGGTCGCGCGGCCGCTGGAGCCGTCGAGCACCAGGTTCACGACCGGAAGGCCGAAGCGGCGGAAGCTCTCCTCGCCGGCCCCCTGCTCGAGCCAGTCGCCCGGCGTGCCCGGCTGGGTGACCAGGATCAGCTCGTCGGCGGGAAACGTCCGCAGCGCGTCCTCGACGGCCTGAACCGGGTCCGAGTCGCCGACCTCGCCCTCCGACACCGTCCCGGGGCCGACGGCCGCTGCGACCTCGTCCGCCATCGACTGCGCCTCGGCCCGGACGTCGTCCTCGTCGTTCGTCAGCCAGTCGAGCCTCGACACGCCCGACGCGGCGGTGACGATACGGACGCGCACCGTCTGCTCGCCGACGTGACGCTTCACGTGCTCGCGCAGCAGCCCGGTATCCACCCCGGTTCCCGCCACGACGAGCAGGTGGCGCTCGCTCACTCTGTGTCTCTACCGCACCGGGCACGATCCCTAAACTCGGCACGGTGCGCGTTCTCGTCACGGACGCGGAGGGCCTGATCGGCACGACCGATCGGCGTGAGCTGGGCGGCCGTTCCGAAACGTCGCGCTGATGCGCACGCCGCGGGCGTTCCCGCCTCGTCGCCTCGCCCTTCGTGGCGGCACCGTGGGAGGATGGCTCCCGAACGACATTGTCGCGACGTACAACGTGCTCGAGGCGCCGCGCGCGCTGCCTCACGTCTCGACGTGAGCTGGGCGGTCCTCTACGGCGTCTCGGGGAACCGGCGCCGCTTCCGGGACTACGAGCACGCACGCGAGCTGCTCGGCTGGGCGCCGCACGAGCGGGCGCCGGAGTAGCCCGACCCGCCTGACGGCCGCATCAAGCCAGAAGATCGCCGGCGCGTCTCCTGGCGGTCAAGATAGTTGCGTGGACGTAGGCACGATGCTCCTCTTGGTCGGCGCGCTCCTGGCCGGGAGCACGATGGTCGCGC
This sequence comes from Gaiellales bacterium, assembly GCA_038232215.1. Taxonomy (GTDB): domain Bacteria; phylum Actinomycetota; class Thermoleophilia; order Gaiellales; family Gaiellaceae; genus JBBSIG01. The sequence continues at coordinate 16,583 of JBBSIG010000023.1, forward strand.
TTGGCGCTGCGCGGGTCGGTGTGCCGTCGCTGGTGGCCTTCCTTGGGCTCGGGATGCTGCTCGGCTCGGACGGGCCGGGTGGGATTGAGTTTGACGACGCTGAGCTTGCACGGACCGTCGGGGTGATGGGGCTCGCCGCGATCCTTTTTGAAGGCGGACTCTCGACCTCATGGCGGCGGCTGCGCGGGATCGCCGTACCCGCAGCGCTTCTGAGCACGGTCGGCGTTGTCACAACTGCGCTGCTTACCGGGGCTGCGGCGTACTACCTGTTCGACTTGTCATGGCTCGAATCCGTGCTGCTCGGCGCCGTCGTTTCCTCGACCGACGCGGCGGCCGTTTTCGCGACCCTCAGGTACACGAACATCCGGCGGCGGCTCGCGCGCACACTGGAGGCGGAGACGGGCGGCAACGACCCGGTCGCGATCGCGCTGACGATCGGCCTGATCGAGTGGATCCAGAAACCGAGCTTCGCCTTCCCGGAACTCCTGTTGCTCGTCGTCCGCCAGCTCGGCCTAGGTCTCCTGGTCGGCGTCGGCCTCGGCGCCCTCGCGATGTGGGTCTTCGCCCGGCTGCCGCACGCGGTCGGCGCCTTCGCACCGGTCGCTTCGGTTGCGGCGGGGGCGCTCTCCTTCGGGGCGGCCGATGTGATCGGCGGGAGCGGCTTCCTTGCCGTTTACCTAGTTGGTCTCGCCGTCGGCAGTACACCGTCGCGCTACCGGCGGCAGCTGGTCGCCTTCCACGAAGGGCTTGCCTTCCTCGCGCAGGTTGCGATGTTCGTCGTGCTCGGGCTGCTGGTGTTCCCCAGCGACTTGCCAGCTGTCGCAGCGCCGGGGCTGGTGCTGGCGGCGCTGCTGGTGGTCTTGATCCGCCCACTTGCGGTGTGGGTCTCAACGGCATTGAACGAGTTCTCGGCCCGCGAACGCGTGCTGCTTGGCTGGGCTGGTCTTCGCGGCGCCGTCCCGATCGTGCTCGCTACGTTCGTGCTCTCGTCCGAGCTCGCGAAGGCGGAGACGATCTTCAATGCCGTCTTCTTCGTCGTGCTCGTGTCGGCTCTCCTGCAGGGGACGACGCTCGAATGGATCGCGGAGCGCCTGCGGCTGGTAGATCCTCGCCCGGCGGTCGGGGCAGCACCGCTGGAGGTGGATGCGCTCGGTTCGCTCGAGCTCGTCGAGTTCGACGTGGCAGCCGACCACGCGATCGCCGGTGCTGCCGTGCGCGAGCTCGGCCTACCGCGAAGCGCGCTGGTCGCTTTAGTCGCGCGACGGGGCGACACCATCCCGCCGCGCGGAGGCACCGTTATCGAGTCGGGCGATCGCCTCTTCGTTCTGACGCCGCGCGCGATGCGCGCCGAGCTGGAGGACGTGTTCTCGCGCTGGCGGCGACGTGTGTAGCCGCTCACCAGAAAGGCAGCCTCGGGCGCGAGCGAGTCGTAGCCGGGATACCTTGATCGCCTTGGCGAAAGGAAGATCGGTGACGGCCGAGCGCCGCCGTCGCGAGCGAACTACGGAACCGTCGGCGCAAACAG
>JBBSIG010000024.1:0-17786 GCA_038232215.1 Gaiellales bacterium
GCTGAACCGGTAGCCGACTCCCCACACGGTCTCGAGGAAGTCGGGGTGCGAGGGGTCGCGCTCGATCTTCTCGCGCAGGCGGCTGAGGTGCACGGTGACGGTTCCCGTGTCGAGCGCGGCCGAGTAGCCCCAGACGCGATCCATCAGCTGGTCGCGGGAGAACACCCGACGTGGATGGCTCGCGAGGAACCAGAGCAGATCGAACTCCTTCATCGTCAACCTCAGCTCTTCGCCGCCACTCCTGACCTCGCGGCGCCCGGAGTCGATCTCGAGCTCGCCGAACTCCAGCCGCTCGGCCTTCGGCGCGGTCGGCGTCGAGCGCCGGAGCACCGTCCGTACCCGGGCGGCGAGCTCGCGCGGCGAGAAGGGCTTGGTCACGTAGTCGTCGGCGCCGAGCTCGAGCCCGACGATCCGGTCGGCCTCCTCGCCGCGCGCGGTCAGCATGATCACGGGCAGGTCCGAGCGCGCGCGGATCCAGCGGCAGAGCGAGAGCCCGTCGGTGCCGGGCAGCATCACGTCGAGCACGACGAGGCTGGGAGAGTGCTGCTCGACGAGCGCCCGGGCGTCGTCGCCGTCACCGGCCTCGAGCGTCCGGTAGCCCTCCCGCTCGAGATAGCGGGCGACGACCTCTCGCACGATCGGCTCGTCGTCGACGACGAGAACGGTCTCCACGCTCTGCATACTGCCTCGGCGTTGCTTACGCGCGCGTGAAATCGGCCCTACTCGGGGAGCGAGACGAGCCCGGCACGCCGCTCGACGAGGCCGTCGCGGCAGAGAGCTGCGACGGCGTCCCCATCGAGATCGGCGAGCCGTCTCGGCGATAGGGCGACGAGTCGGAGCGTCTCGGCCCGCCGCTGGCGGAAGGAGCCCTCGAAGCGCGACTGCCTGCGCAGCGGGGCGAAGCGTCGGCCGCGGGAGGGACACTCGGGCGCGAGGGGGCAGCGGGCGCAGCGCGGTACCCGTGCGAGGCAGACCGTGGCTCCCAGGTCCATCAGCGCCTGAGCGGCCTCCGGCCGGAACGACGCGCCAGTTCGCTCCTGCACGCGGAGCACGTTCGTGTCGACCGGCAGCACGGCCCGCCCCAGGGCGAAGTTCTCGATCGCGGCCGCCGTGTAGCGGCCGACCCCCGGCAGCTCCGTCAGATCGGTGGGCCAGCCCGAGGCTGCGACGATCCCCGCCGCTCGCTGGAGGCTGAGCGCGCGGCGGTTGTAGCCGAGCCCCTGCCAGGCGCGGATCGCCTCCGCGGGAGAGGCCGAGGCGAGAGCCGCCGGCGAGGGCCAGCGCTCGAGCCAGGCGAGATAGCGCGGAACGACGCGCTCGACCTGCGTCTGCTGGAGCATCACCTCGCTGACGAGGATGGCGTAGGGGTCGCGAGTCCGGCGCCACGGGAGGTCGCGGCCGTTCTGCGCGAACCAGGCGAGGAGAGCCGCGTGCAAGAGGCGAGTGTAGATTCAGGAGACGATGGTCCGGGTCCGATTCGCTCCGAGCCCGACCGGCTCGCTGCACCTCGGCAACGCGCTGTCCGCGGTCGCGAATCGGCGCTTCGCGGACGAGCGCGGCGGAGTCATGCTGCTCCGGATCGACGACACCGACGCGGGCCGGAACGTGGAGGGAGGAGAAGCGGCGATCGTGCGCGACCTCGAGTGGCTCGGCGTCTCGTGGGACGAGGGCCCTGTGCGACAGAGCGAGCGCAAGCCTGTCTACGAGGAGGCGGTGAGCCGTCTCCCGGCCGAGCGCGACGCCGCCGGCGCGACGACCTACCACGGGATCACGCTGCTCAGGGCGGACGCGAGTGCCACCTACCAGCTCGCGAGCGTGGTCGACGATCTCGAGCTCGGCGTCACGCACGTAATCCGCGGCTCCGATCATCGTGCGAACGCCGCGCTGCACGCGCGGCTCGCGCGCGCGCTCGGCGGTCGCGCGCCCGAGTACCTCCACCACGGGCTCGTCCTCGCGCCCGGCGGCGGCAAGCTGTCGAAGCGGGATGCAATCTCCGCGCTCGCCGACCTGCGCGAGGCCGGCATCCCGGCGGAGGCCGCGCGCCGGTACCTCGACGAGCTGGGGCTGCCCCAGCACGACGTCAGGCTCGATCTGCCGCGCCTGCGCAGGCTGGCGATCGACGCGATCGCGGCCATGTCCGACGAGGCGCTCGCAGAGCGTGCGGGAGCGCCGCCGCAGCTCGTGCCGGCGTTGCGCGGCGCGCGCGACCTGAACGAGGCGCGCGAGACCGCGAGGGCTCTGCTCGAGTTCGAGCCGGCGAGCCTGCCGGCCGAGGCGGAGCCGACGCTCAGGCGGTTTCTGGAGCTGCGCGCGAGCGCGAACGGCAGCCTCGACGAGGAGGGGGCGCGAGCCGTCGTCCGAGAGCTCAAGGCGGTCGGCGGCGATCTACGCTCGTTGCGCCTCGCGCTCACCGGGCGGGAGCGCGGCCCAGAGCTCTGGGCGGTGCTCGCCGCGCTGCCGTACGACGAGACGGTGCGCCGGATCGATGCGGCTCTATAGCACGCTCGAGCGCGGCCTCGTCGAGCTTCCGAGTCCGCCCGCGCACGTCGGGATGTACGTCTGCGGCCCGACCGTCTACCAGCGGGCCCACCTCGGCAACGCGCGCCCGTTCGTCGTCTTCTCGTGGCTGCGCCGGTGGCTGATCGAGCGCGGCTACGAGGTGACCTTCGTCCACAACATCACGGACATCAACGACTCGATCTACGAGGCCGCTCCCGGGGCGAGCGCCGAGCTCGCGGAGCAGGCGGCCGCCTGGTACCTCGAGGACACGGCCGCTCTCGGGCTCGGCATGCCCGACCACCTGCCGAGGGCGAGCGAGACGATCGACGAGATCGTCGCGATGATCGGGCGTCTGATCGAGGACGGGTACGCGTACGCCGTCGGCGGAGACGTCTACTTCCGCATCGCGAGGTCTTCCGACTACGGCCGACTGTCCGGTCAGCGGCCGGAGGAGATGGCCGAGCAGGAGCCGAATCCGCTCAAGGAGGACGGGCGCGACTTCGCGCTGTGGAAGGCGACGAAGCCGGGAGAGGACACGCACTGGCACTCCCCCTGGAGCGTCGGCCGGCCCGGTTGGCACATCGAGTGCTCGGCGATGGCCGAGAAGCTGCTCGGGCCGAGCTTCGAGATCCACGGCGCGGGCCTCGACCTCGTCTTCCCCCACAACGAGAACGAGTGGGCCCAGTCCCGCGCGCTCGGCAGCGAGTTCGCGCGCATCTGGATGCACAACGGCCTGCTCCGCTTGACGGGCGAGAAGATGTCGAAGTCGAGGGGCAACATCGCCACGCTCCGCGACGTGCTGGACGAGTGGGGTCGCGAGACGGTGCTCTTGTACTTCCTGCGTGGGCACTGGCGAAAGCCGATCGACTTCTCGCCGGAGACGATGGAGCAGGCGCGCAGCGAGGTCGAGACCTTCCGCAACTTCTTCGTCGAGCGGAGTGGCGAGGACGCGGACGCGCGGCGCGGGGAGCTCGCCGAGGCCCTCGACGACGACTTCAACACCCCCGAGGCCCTGGCGCTCCTGCACGACTGGCGCGCCTCCGGCGAGGCGGGCGGAGTTCGCTTCGGGCTCGAGCTGTTCGGGCTCGGCTCGCTGGCCGAGCCGGCGCTCGCCCCGCCGGGACTCCTCTCGCTCGCCGAGCAGCGCCGTGAGGCGCGCGTGCGGCGGGACTTCGGCGAGGCCGACCGCCTGCGCGGCGAGCTCGCCGCCGCCGGCTGGGAGGTGCGAGACGTCGCCGAGCCGCCCGGCTTCCGGCTCGTCCGCGTGCAGTGAACAGGGAGCTGGTGTACGGGCGGCGCCCGGTGCGCGAGGCGCTGCGCGGGCGGCGGCAGGTGCTCGAGCTCTGGGCGAGCGAACGGGCGACCCGCGAGCCCTGGCTCTCCGAGGGCCCTCGGGTCAGCGTCAAGCCCGAGCGCGAGCTCAGCGAGGCGGCCGGTACGCGCGACCATCAGGGCCTCGTCGCCTGGTGCGAGCCGTTTCGCTACGCCGACGCCTACGAGCTGGCGGCGGGGCCGAAGCCGCTCCTGGCCTGCCTCGACCAGGTCAGCGACCCGCGGAACCTCGGCGCCGTCTGCCGCAGCGCCGAGGGAGCGGGCGCCTCGGGTGTCGTCCTACCGGCGCACGGGTCGGCACGGGTGACGCCCGCCGTCTGCCGGGCGTCGGCGGGCGCCGTCGAGCACGTGCCGATCGCGGTCGTCACGAATCTCGCGCGCTACCTCGGCGAGGTGAAGACCGCCGAGCTCTGGGTGCTGGGAGCGGACGCCGACGCGAGCGCTTCGCTGTGGCAGGCAGACCTCGCCGGCGGGGTCGCCTTCGTGCTCGGGGCCGAGGGGAGGGGATTGCGTCCGCTCGTGCGACGGACGTGCGACGCGCTCGTCTCGATTCCGCTCGCCGGAACCGTCGACTCGCTCAACGTGAGCGTCGCCGCGGCACTCCTGCTCTACGAGGCGCGGCGCCAGCGCCATGACTGAGCCGACGCTCTATCTCTTCGACGGCTACAACCTCCTGCACGCAGGCGAGTACGAGGACGTGAGCCGGTTACGCGACGCGCTCGCGAGCTTCGTCGCCCTCCACGGCGCCCGGGGCGTGCTCGTGCTCGACGGGGTGGGGGCCGACTCGGTGCACGGGCCGCTCGAGGTTCGCTACGCCCCGCACGCCGACACGTTGCTCGAGCGGCTGGCAGCCGAGCGCGGAGGAGACGAGATCGTCTGCGTCGTCTCGTCGGATGCCGCGCTTCGGGGTGCCACCGGTCCGGAGGTTCGGAAGCGCGGCTCGGCCGCGTTCCTCTCCGAGCTGCAGCCGGCGGTCCATCGGGAGCCGGGGCCTTCGCGACTCGGCGATCGCGTCGACGCGGAGACGCGCGAGCGCCTGGAACGTCTGCGTCGAGGAAGCTGACACGGAGCAGCCGAGTCGAACGCTTGTTCGTATTACGCTGGGTCCCTTGCAAAGGGCTTGTAACTCCCGATCGCTCTTGCTATCTTCCGGCTCAACCTGAGGGTGAGAGTCGCAGCAACACCCTCTGACCGGCGCCCTGAAAAGCGCCCGCAAAGGGGGTATTCGGGATGGCAGCTCGCTCGGCCGCAGCAGTGCAAAGCACACACAAAGCTCAACGAGAGCTTGAGGACCTGCAGCTCGTCATGCGCGCTCGCAACGGGGACGGAGGCGCTCTCGACGCTCTCATGCGCCGCTACACGGGCTTCGTGCGACTGAAGGCGAGCTCGTACTTCCTGGCGGGCGGCGACTCCGAGGACCTCCTGCAGGAGGGCCTGATCGGGCTCTACAAGGCGGTTCGCGATTTTCGCGCCGACAAGGAGACCTCGTTCCGGAGCTTCGCGGAGCTCTGCGTCACGCGGCAGGTGATCACCGCGATCAAGACCGCGACGCGCTTCAAGCACCAGCCGTTGAACCAGTACGTCTCGTTCAGCCACACGCCCGCCGGTCAGGACGGCGACGGCGACTGCACGCTGGGCGACGCCCTGCCCGGCCCGAGCGTGGACGACCCGTCCATCTGCGTGATCTCCACCGAGGAGCTGCAGAGCCTCGTCTTCTGTCTCGGTACCGGTCTCTCCCGGCTCGAGTCGGAAGCGTTGCGGCTCTACCTCGAGGGCTCGTCGTACGAGCAGATGGCCGCGGAGCTCGGCTGCGACACGAAGACGATCGACAACGCCCTCCAGCGCGTGAAGCGTAAGGTGCTGACGCACCAGAAGACCCGCGAGGTCCTGCAGTAGTTCCCGCGAAAAGTGCGAAGCACTTTTCGCGGAGGTGAGAGCCGGAGGAGGGACTCGAACCCACGACCTAGCGCTTACAAGGCGCTTGCTCTACCAGCTGAGCTACTCCGGCTTCCTCGGGGAAAAAGTGCAGGCACTTTTCCCCGATTTAGGTTAGTCCCTTCGCTTCGCTCGGGAGAGATTCGCGTAACGCGTGCTCGAGGTCTGCCCACAGCGCCCCGACGTCCTCCAGTCCCACGCTCAGGCGGACGAGGTTCTCCGGTACACGGTCGCCTTCCCAGCGGTGCCGCGTCTCGATCGTCGTGTCGACGCCGCCGAGGCTCGTCGCGTTCTCGATCAGCTTCGTGCCGGTCTCGACCGCGCGTGCCGCGGCTCCTCCGCCCTCCACGTCGAAGGAGAGCAGGCCGCCGAAGCCGGGATAGCGGACTCGCTCGACCCGCGGGTGCCGGCCCAGCAGCGCCGCCAGCTCGCGGGCCGAGGCGGTCGAGCGCTCCACGCGCAGGCGCAGGGTCTTGAGTCCCCGTTGCAGCAGCCAGGCCGTGTCCGGGGCGGCGACGATGCCCGAGCGGCCACGGAACTCGCGCAGCCGGTCGGCGTCCGCGCCGTCGCGGCAGACGACCGCGCCGAGCAGGGCGTCGTGGTGGCCGGCGAGGTACTTCGTCGCGCTGTGCAGCACGAGATCGGCGCCGTGCTCGAGCGGGCGCAGGTGGATCGGCGTCGCCGCGGTCGCATCGACGACGACCGGGGCCGGGTGCGCCGCCGCAGCCTCCAGGTCGGGCATGGTCAGGAAGGGGTTGGACGGGGCCTCGAGCCAGACCAGCTGGGCCTTCGCGGGGGGAGGCCCGGTCTGGTCGAACTCGACGAAGCGAAGCCCCCAGCGCTCGAGCGCGCGGAAGAGGACGCTCGTGCCGAAGTAGGCGCCCTCCGCCAGCGCGATGGTGTCGCCGGGAGCGCGAAGCGCGAGGACGAGCGCCGTGGTCGCGCCCGCGCCCGAGGGAAAGAGCAGCGCCTCGCCGCCGTCGAGCTCGCCGAGCAGCCGCTCCGCCTCCAGGCCGGCGGGATGGGCGTACCGAGCGTAGTAGAGCTCGCCCGGCTCGCCCTCGACGTACGGCCAGATCGTCGAGCGGTCGAGCATGCCCCGACTGTACGCGCCCGCCCCGCCGCGTGGGGGTCCGAGCGCGCCGGAGCCTTGTAGGCTCCTCGGATGCCGCACGAGACAACGCGAGAGAAGCTCCGCTGGCTGCAGGAGCTCCGTGACGCGGCGCAGCACGCGGGCAGCGAGAAGTCGGTCGCCCGGCAGCGCGCGCAGGGCAAGCTGCTCGCGCGGGAGCGGGCCGAGAAGCTGCTCGACGCGGGCTCCTTCGTCGAGCTCGACCGCTATGTGCGTCACCGAAATCCCGAGTTCGACTCGCTGTCGAATCGCCCCTACGGCGACGCCGTCGTCACGGGCTACGGCACGATCTTCGGCCGCAAGGTCTTCGTCTTCTCTCAGGACTTCACGGTCTTCGGGGGAAGCCTCTCGGAGGTCTTTGCCGAGAAGATCTGCAAGGTGATGGACCTGGCCGTGAAGTACGGCTGCCCCGTGATCGGGATCAACGACTCGGGCGGCGCGCGGATCCAGGAAGGCGTCGTCTCGCTTGCCGGCTACGCGGAGATCTTCTGGCGGAACGTGCAGGCCTCGGGGGTGATCCCTCAGCTCAGTCTGGTGATGGGGCCCTGCGCGGGCGGTGCCGTCTACTCGCCCGCGATGACGGACTTCGTCTTCATGGTCGAGGGCTCGTCGTACATGTTCATCACAGGGCCCGACGTCGTGAAGACGGTGACGGGCGAGGAGGTCGACTTCGAGGCGCTCGGCGGGGCCGCGACCCACGCCGCGAAGTCGGGCGTCGCGCAGTTCACCGCGCCCGACGAGGAGTCGTGCCTGGAGGACGCGCGCCTGCTGCTCTCGTACCTGCCGCAGAACAACCTCGAGTCGCCGGCCTTCGGGCCGGTGTCCGATCCGCGCGACCGGGAGGACGCCGAGCTGGACGGACTCGTTCCCGACAACCCCGGCAAGGCGTACGACATGAAGGCCGTGATCGGGCACGTCGTCGACGGCGGCGACTTCCTCGAGGTGCACGAGCGGTTCGCCGAGAACATCGTCTGCGGGTTCGCCCGGCTCGGCGGCCACGCGATCGGTGTGGTCGGCAACCAGCCGCGCGCGCTCGCGGGAGTGCTCGACATCGACTCCTCGACGAAGGCGGCCCGGTTCGTCCGCACCTGCGACGCGTTCAACGTCCCGCTGCTCACCTTCGTCGACGTTCCGGGCTTCCTCCCGGGCACGGCGCAGGAGTGGGGCGGGATCATCCGCCACGGCGCGAAGCTGCTCTACGCGTACGCGGAGGCGACCGTGCCGAAGCTCGCCGTGATCACGCGCAAGGCGTACGGCGGCGCGTACGACGTCATGAGCTCGAAGCACATCCGCGCGGACTTCAACTTCGCCTGGCCGACGGCCGAGGTCGCCGTGATGGGCCCCGAGGGCGCGGTCAACATCATCTTCCGCAAGGAGCTCGAGGAGTCCGACGACCCCGAGGCGCGGCGGGCCGAGCTGATCGCCGACTACAGGGAGCGTTTCGCGAACCCCTACACGGCCGCCGAGCGAGGCTACGTCGACGAGGTGATCGAGCCGCGTCGCACACGCCCCGTGCTGATGGACGCGCTCGAGACGGCTCTGACCAAGCGAGAGCCCCGCCCCCGTCGGAAGCACGGGAACATTCCCCTGTAGCCGGCTTCCAGCGGCTCGAGTCGTCGACGGCCGGGCGGGCTAGGGAGGCTCGAGCGGCGACGCCGCTCGAGCTCGAATGACGCCGCGGCCGTCTCGCCTCTTCGGGCGCGGCGGGTCCGGGACCCGCCGCGCCCGAAGCGCGCTCGTTACCTGACGACGATCTTGCCCTGCATCCAGGGGTGGACCGCGCAGAGGAAGTAGAGCGTCGTCCCGGCCGCCGCGGTGACCTGGACGCTGATGCGCTTGTGCGCGCCGGGCTGGATCGCCACGCTGTCGCCTGCGGTGTCCAGGCCCGCCTGGCCCTTGTTCAGGGTCCAGTGGACGATCGGGTTCTTCTGGTCGGGCGGGGCGTGCGGGTTCTTCAGGTGGGGCGTCGCGTAGCGCTGGCAGGCCTGGCAGTTCTCCGCCTGCGCGGCGTTCCGCGGCAGCGCCGACTTCGGCACGATGGTCAGCGTATGGGGTTCCTGCTCCTTGTCGCCGTAGGCGAAGGTGAGAGTGGACCCGGACTTGACGGAGACCGTGCCCGGGCTGAAGCGCATCGCTTCTTGGAAGTACTTGTTGGGCACCATCTTCGCGCTGGCGAACGTCTTCACGGTCGTGCCGCCGGCTTGATCGTGCGCGGGCGCGAGCGAGACGCCGAGGGTGCTCGCGGCCGCGGCCGCGGCCGCGAGGGCGAGCAGGAGGATCCATCTGCGCATGCTGACTTCCTTTCTCTTCTGTGTTTCGTTGACGGGAACCGCTCGAGCCGCTCGTTCAGCCGGAGGCGGGGGCGGGAACACGGGCGGCGCGCGCCGGCGGCCGACGCACGAGCAGTGCGGTCGTACCGAGCGTCCAGACGGGCAGGCCGAAGATCAAGGCCGCCCAGCCGATCGGCCCGATCAGCAGCACGATCGCCACGAGCGCTCCGAACGCGCCCCACCATCTGGGCAGGACCGCCGTCCGGAACACGAGCACGGCCACGCCGACCAGCAGGACGATCGCAGACAGCTCGGCCCCGACGAAGAAGGCGTCTCCGAGATGATGGAGCGCCCCCGCCGTCGCCGGGCTGATGCTGCCCTTGTTGATCGCGGCGTCGATGTCGCCCGCCGGGATGCCTAGGCCGAAGATCGCGGTCGCGACCGCGCCGGCGAAGGCGATCGACGAGACGGTCGCGGTGTCGCCCTCGGCGGCCACGAGTCGGCCGCGCAGGATGCCGGCGAACCAGATGAAGAAGAGACAGCCGATCATGAACAGCCAGCCGCCGGAGAGGATCTTGTTGGTGTTGCCCTGGACCCACGCGAGGATCTGCCGGTCTCCTGCATCGTCGGAGAGCGAGGAGGACAGTCCGTCGCTGACGACGAGGCCGAGTACCCAGAGGAGGACCGCCGCGACTCCCGGGAGGGCCAGGAGACGTGCCGTGGGAACGTTCATCTGCGTTTCTCCTTTCTCGCGCTTGCTCATGTGCGAAGGGCGGTGCACCAGCTGCCGGCCGCCGAGAAGCCGACGACGAGTCCGGCCAGCGCGAGGACGCCGAGCAGGAGCCGGCTGCGGGCTGCGCTGCGTCGGCGCTCGTCGTGGGACACCCGCACCGGCCCGTAGCCGAGCACTCGGCCGAATGGGGCTGCGAGGGCGAGGACGAGCCGCTGCAGCCGGGGACTGGGGCGCGCCGCCCGCACGGTGTCCGAGTACGCCTCGGCGATCACTGCGAGCCTGAGCGGGCTGGGCAACCCTCGCGCGTTCGTCTTGCCCGCGGCGGCAAGGTGGAAGAGCGTCTCGGCGAGCGCCTCGAACTGCAGGGCGGGCCGGATCTCCGAGACGAGCTGGACGGTCTCGCCGCCTACGTTCCGGTAGGCGTGAGGCGTGCCCGGAGGTACGGTGAGCCGTTGCCCCGCCCCGACGAGCGTCTCCCGGCGACCGAGGCGAACGCGGAGTCGGCCCTGCAGGACCTGGAAGCGCTCCTCCTGGCGGGGGTGGACGTGCAGGGGAGCAGAGCCGTCCGGTCGAAGGTACGTCTCGACCACGACCGCGTCCCCGTCGGTATCGGCAGACGTCCTGCGGAAGACCATCCGCTCGCCGGTGACCGGGTTGTCGATGCTGTCGCCCGTCCGGATCAACCGTCCTCCCCGTGCCGGTGCCGCCTCTGCGGCGGATCGACCGGAGAGTCCGGGATCTCGCTTAAGGTTGCCTTGCAGCTCGCTTAAAGACCTGTCAACGAGATCTCTCGGGGCTCCAGCCGAGCGCAGGACACAGCCGGGCGGCGTTCCGGACGGGTCCGTAAGGTGTTGGCACGCTGGAGTTCCGGATACTCGGACCGCTCGAGGTGCTCTCGGGGGGCCGTCCGCTACCGCTCGGCGGGCCTAAGCAGCGGACCGTGCTCGCCGCGCTACTGCTGGAGCCGAACGTGGTCGTCGCGCGGCCGCGCCTCGTGGACGCCGTCTGGGGCGAAGCGCCGCCCGCCGCAGCCGTGGGGTCGCTGCAGGTGTACGTGCACGGGCTGCGCCGGGTGCTCGGCGGCGACCGGATCGAGACGAGCGGCGCCGGCTACATGCTCCGAGTGGGGTCGGCGGAGGTAGACCTGCGCCGCTTCGAGCGTCTCGTCGAGCGCGGCCGGGCGGCGCTCGCGGGGGGTCGCGCGGCGGAATCCGCCGAAGACCTGCGCTCGGCACTAGCGCTCTGGAGGGGCCCGGCGCTCGCGGAGCTCGGCGACCAGGCCGTCGTCCGGGCGCACGCGCTCGTACTGGAGGAACGGCGGCTCGCCGCGGTGGAGTTGCGCAACGACGCCGAGCTGGCGCTCGGCCGGCATGACGCCGTCCTCGCCGAGATCGCGCGCCTGATCGCGGAGCAGCCGTACCGGGAGCGTCTGCGACAGCAGCAGATCCTGGCGCTCTATCGTGCGGGACGGCAGAAGGAGGCGCTCGAGGCCTACCGGTCCGCGCGCCGTGCGCTCGTCGAGGAGCTCGGCGTGGAACCTGCCCCAGCGCTCCAGGAGCTGGAGCGAGCCGTGTTGCGCCAGGACCCCTCGCTCGCTGCTCCCGCATCTCTGCCGCCAGTCCGCTCGAGGCTGCCGGCGCCCACCACGGCGCTGATCGGGCGGCAGCTCGAGATCGCCGCCGTGGCGGCGCTGCTCCGACAAGAGCACGTCCGTCTCGTCACCCTCGTGGGCTCTGGCGGAACCGGCAAGACGCGCCTTGCGATCGCGGTCGCCGAGGAGCTCGCTCCGGAGCTGCGCGACGGGGCCGCGCTCGTCGATCTCGCGCCGGTCGCCGATCCCGAGCTACTCCTGCCCAGCATCGCCCGGGTGCTCGGTGTCGTCGAGGCGGAGAAGCCCGTCTCGAACGCTCTCGCCGAGCACCTCGGTGGTCGCTCGCTCCTGCTCGTCCTCGACAACGTCGAGCACCTTCTGCCTGCCGCGCCTCGGATCAGCGAGTTGCTCGCCGGCGTACCGCGACTTCGAATCCTGGTCACCAGCCGCGCGCCGCTGCGGCTCTCGGGCGAGCACGAGTATCCGGTTCCCGCCCTGCCGGTGCCGGCGCCCACTGCGACGGCACTGGCCGAGCTCCGGGCCAACGAGGCCGTCCGTCTGTTCGCGGCGCGCGCGCGGGCGGTCGACCCCACCTTCGCGCTCGACGAGTCGAACGCGGCGAGCGTGGCGACGGTCTGCAGACGTCTCGACGGCTTGCCGCTCGCGATCGAGCTCGCCGCGGCGAGAGCGAAGCTCCTCTCCCCGACCGCGCTCGTCGAGCGGCTCGACCAGATGCTGGACATCCTCGTCGAAGGCGCTCGCGATCTACCGCTCCGTCAACAGACACTGCGCTCGACCCTCGACTGGAGCTACCAGCTCCTCGACACGGAGTGTCGAAAGCTCTTCCGGCGGCTGGCGGTCCTCGCCGGCGGCTTCGGCGTCGAGGGCGCCCGGGCGCTCTCCGGGACCGCCGATCCAGAGCTCCTCTCCCGGCTCACGTCCCTCATCGACAACAGCCTGCTCGTGCGACGTCGGGAGGCCGGTGTGGAGGCGCGACTCGACATGCTCGAGACGATTCGCGAATACGCGCTCGAGCAGCTCGAGCGGAGCGGCGAGGCGGGCGAGCTCCGCCTGCGTCACGCGCGCTACTTCGTGACGCTCGCTGAGCGCGCCGACGCCGAGCTGACCACCCTGGCCGACGCGCGAGCGCACGAATGGCTCGAGCGCGAGCACGACAATCTTCGCGCCGCGCTGTCCTGGGCACACGAGACTCGCGCCACCGAGCTCGAGCTGCGCCTCGCCGGAGCGCTCGCACGCTTCTGGCTGATTCGCGGCCATCTGCGCGAGGGCAGGCGCTGGTTGCAAGACGCCCTCGAGCGAGACACGGGGCGGGCGCCGGCGCTGACGGCGAAGGCGCTCCGTGGACTCGCCGTGCTGGCGCTGAAGAACAAGGACTACGACGAGGCGGAGGGCCACCTCGAGCGGAGCTACGCGCTCTCCGCTCGCCTTTCGGATCACGGCAGCATGGCTCGCTGCAAGCTGAGCCTGGGAGCCATCGCCGTCGCGCGCCACGAGCTCGAGGAGGCCCGCCGTCTCTACGAGGAGGCGATCGAGCTCGCTCGCGCGACCGGGGAGCGCCGCGTGCTCTCGACGGCGATCGGCAACCTCGGCGACGTGGCGCTGAACGAGGGCGACTACGGGGCGGCCGAGCGCCTGGCGGGCGAGAGCGTCGCGCTCGCCCGAGAGCTCGGCCACCGGGAAGGGGCGGCGCTCGCGCTTCTCAATCTCGGCTTCGCTCGTCTGTACCGCGGCGACTACACCGGGGCAGCCGCCCCGCTCGAAGAGGCGCTCCTGCTCGCCCACGGCCTCGGCTACAGGGAAGCAACGGCGTACGCGCTCGAGGGCCTGGCCGCGGCCGCGGCCGGCGGGGGGCAACTGCGGCGCTCGGCGCGGCTCTTCGGAGCGGCGGAAGCGCTGCTGCAGGCGCTCGGCACGTCGCTCGAGCCGGCCGAGCGCGCCATGCACGAGCGAGCCGTCTCGATCTTGCACGCCGAGCTCTCAGCCGAGACCCTCGCCGCCGACTGGGACGAGGGACGGTCGATGGAGCACGAGCGGGTCGTCCGGGAGGCGCGGGCAGTCGAGCGTCCGGCCGCCTGAGACGAGTGAGCACCTTCGCCCGTCGGGTCTTGCCGCGACGGGGCCACCGCCACGCCCGGCCTCCTCAGAGGCCGGCTTCCGCGAGCGGTCGCCGGGCCCACGCGAAGTGCTCGGCGTACCAACCGGAGAGATGTCCGACGGCGACGCCCACGCTCGACGAGTTGACGAACCAGCCGGCGCCGAGGTAGACGGCTGCGTGGTCGATCTCCGCGGGCTTCGACCTCGTCCCCCGGGCGCCGAAGAAGAGGAGGTCGGCAGGCTGCAGCTTCGCCAGCGGGATGCGCAGACTGGGCGGGATCTCGCCGCTCATGGCGTAGGTCGTCCGCCCGTGGAGCGCCTCCGCGAGCCCGGGGGCCCGGGCGTACGTCTGCAGCTTGTAGACGCGCCAGACGAAGCCCGAGCAGTCGAAGCCTCCGCGCGTCGGCACGCCGTCGAGCACCTTGGCCCGCTCGCTCGTGCCGCCCCAGACGTACGGGTAGCCGACCAGGCCGAGCGCCGTGGTCAGGATCCGCGCCTGGAGCGGCGACAGCGCGGGCAGGACGAAGGTCGGCGCGAGGTCGCGAATCGACTGCGTCCGGGCCGGATCGAGCTTCAGCAGCCGCGCCGCCGAGAAGGCGGCCTCGGCGCGCGTGGCCGGGTCGGAGGGCAGCAGCTCGAGGTCGTCCCGCGCGGCCGGGTGGTCCGTGCGCAGTCCGAGCAGTCGCGCCACCACCTCCGTTCCGAAGCGCGAGGGCACCTGCAATCCGGCGTCCCGGGCACCCTGATCGAACCGGCGTGCCGCGTCGCCCAGCCGTAGCCCGCGCACGAGGCGACCGTCGAGGACGGCCAGTCTGACCGGGGCCGACGGGCTCGCCACCTCGGCGACCGGCTGCTGCGTCAGGCCCGCCACGAGCTCGGCGAGCTCCCGCTGCGTCAGCGCGGCGTTCGGCCGGAACGCCGTCGCGTCCGCTCCCATCAGCCCGCGGGCGACCACCGCCTCGATCTCCGTCTGCGCCCAGGAAGGAGCGGCCGGCCCGGCGGCGAATGCGGGTGCGACGGCGCCGAGCGCGAGCGCGGCGAGGAGCGCGAGGACGCGACGGCTCACGCGTGCCGTATCGTCGGGCGCCCGGGTGATCTTTATACGCTGTTCGAGTGGTGGAGATCACCCCGGAAGCGTCGCCGGCCGAGCGGGCGGCGGCTCTCGAGGCGCTGGGCGAGACGGTCGAGGGCACGCCCATACCAGCGCCCTACCGCAGCGCGTGGCGGCGGGCCGCGCTCGAGGAGGCCGCCGGCGGCGATGCCGGAGCGACCTGGCCCCCACCTGCGGCACACTCTCGTAACGGTGCCGGGGCCGAAGCGGTGCCAGGCACCGTCACGGGAGTGTGACGGCGTGTGCCGCTTGTGTGAAACCTGCCGGACGCGGGGCGAGTCCGGCTACGCGACCGCGCGACGGCGAAGGAGCTCGGGCGCAAGGCGCGCGTAGTCGAGGCCGGAGAGCCAGGTCAGGACGACGGCGACGAGGAGCGCCCACCAGGCGAGCCGCTCGCTCCACGCGCCGGCGGCGGCGAACCCGCCTATCCCGGCGGCGAGCGCCTGCGCCCACGTCTTCAGCTTCCCGAGATCGCGAGCGTGGACGACGACCCCGCGCTCGAGCGCCGCCAGTCGGAAGCCCGAGATCAGGAGCTCTCGGGCGACGATGGCGGCGACCATCCAGCCCGGCACGATCCCGCGATCGACGAGCATGACGAGGACGGCGAGCACGAGCACCTTGTCGGCGATCGGGTCGAGCAGAGAGCCGAGCGGCGACGTCCGGCCCGAGCGCCGGGCGATCCGGCCGTCGAACCAGTCAGTCGCCATCGCCACGGCGAAGACGGCGGTCGCCCAGTAGTCGTGTCCCTCGAAACGGATGGCGTAGAGCGCGACGACGAGCGGTACGGCCGAGATCCGGGCGACGGTCAGCTGATCGGGCAGGCCCATCGCGGACAGAATAAGCGCCCCGTGGCCCACTTCTCCAAGGTGCTCGTCGCGAATCGCGGCGAGATCGCGATCAGGATCTTCCGCACGCTGCGCGAGCTCGGAATCGGCTGCGTCGCGATCTACTCGGAAGCCGATCGTGCCGCGCGGCATCCGTCCTTCGCGGACGACGCCTACCTCGTGGGGCCGGGCCCGCCCGCCGAGAGCTACCTGAACGTCGAGCGGATCCTGGAAGCGGCGCGGCGCTCGGGCGCGGAGGCGATCCACCCGGGCTACGGCTTCCTCGCCGAGAACGCGACCTTCGCCCGGGCGTGCGCCGACGCCGGTCTCGTCTGGATCGGCCCATCGCCGGACGCGATCGAGACGATGGGCTCGAAGGTGGCGGCGCGCGAGCGCATGCGGGCCGCCGGCGTGCCGATCGTCCCCGGCGTCACCGCGCCGGTCGAGTCGGCCGAGGAGGTGCTGCGCCTCGGCGAGGAGCTGGGCTGGCCGATCGCGATCAAGGCGTCCGCCGGGGGCGGCGGGAAGGGGCTCAAGGTCGTCCGCGAGCCGGGCGAGGCGGCACGGGCGCTGGAGTCGGCCCGGCGCGAGGGCGAGGCCTACTTCTCGGATGCGGCCGTCTACGTCGAGCGCTACCTGGATGACCCGCGCCACGTCGAGGTCCAGGTTCTCGCCGATGCGCACGGGAACGTCGTGCACCTCGGCGAGCGGGACTGCACGATTCAGCGTCGCCACCAGAAGCTCGTCGAGGAGACGCCTTCGCCCGCGGTCGATGCCGAGCTGCGCGCGCGGATGGGGGGGATCGCCGTCGACGCCGCGCGCGCGGTGGGCTACGTGTCCGCGGGCACGATCGAGGGGCTGCTCTCGCGCGAGGGGGAGTACTTCTTCCTCGAGATGAACACGAGGATCCAGGTCGAGCACACGGTGACGGAGCTCGTCACCGGCCTCGATCTCGTCCGGGAGCAGGTGCTGATCGCGGCCGGAGAGCCGCTCTCGTTCCGGCAGGAGGAGGTGCGCTTCTCCGGCCACGCCCTCGAGTGCCGGATCAACGCGGAGGACGTGAGCCGAGGCTTCCTCCCTTCGCCGGGAACGATCACCCGCTATCGCGAGCCGGGCGGGCCGGGCGTGCGCGTGGACTCCGGCGTCGCCGCGGGATCCGAGATCGCCGCGCTCTACGACCCGATGATCGCGAAGCTCTGCGTGCTCGGGGGCGACCGGGAGCACGCGCGGCGACGGATGCTGCGCGCGCTCGACGAGTTCGTCATCGACGGCGTGCCGACCTTGCTGGGCTTTCACCGGGCACTGCTCTCCCACCCCTGCTTCATCGAGGGCGAGACCTGTCACGGTCTCGTCGAGTCGGAGCTCCTCGCCGGGCGGGCGGCGGCGCTCGAGCGCCCGGCCGATCGCGACGGAGGCCCGCCGGTCGAGAGGACGAGCGAGCGGCGGACCGTCGTCGAGGTGGACGGCCGGCGCCTGACGGTGAAGGTCCTGTCTCCCGAGCCGCCGTACGTCGAGCTCGCGCGACGCCGCCGGGAGCGAGCTGCGCTCGCCGGTGGGGGAGCCTCCGGGCGGGATGCCGTCGTCAGTCCGATGCAAGGCACGGTGCTCGCGGTCGAAGTGGAGGAGGGGGAGAGCGTCGAGCCCGGGCGCGTCCTCTGCGTCGTCGAGGCGATGAAGATGGAGAACGAGATCACGGCCCACCGTGCCGGGCTCGTGTCCGAGCTGTCGGTCGCCCCGGGCCAGCCCGTCAAGACGGGCGAGGTGATCTGTCTGCTCAGTCCGCCGTAGAGAGTCCGAACGCCTCGTTCGCCTTCGCGAGCACGTAGTCGCCTGCGACGACCGGCTCGTACTCCGTGTCGCCCGTTCCGCCGACCGGCTCGATCACCGCGTCGGCCCGGGGATTGTGGAAGAAGACGAGCGACTGACGCCGGCTCTCTACCCGCCGCTCCGCGGGCGGGTTCACGACGCGGTGGAGCGTCGAGACCCAGCGGTCGTTCGTCCAGCGCGCCATCAGGTCGCCGATGTTCACGATGAAGCCGCCGGCCGGCGGGGCCACGTCGACCCACTCTCCCCCGCGGTCCCGTACCTGCAGGCCGCCGGGCGCGCCGCTCGACCGAAGGATGGTAGGCAGCCGTAGTCGCGGTGCGCTCCGGCCCGGAGCTGACCCCGGCGCCGGCTCTCCTTCCGGTGCCGGGTAGTTGATGACGCGCAGGCTCGACGAGCGGCCGTCGAAGAACGCCTCGA
>JBBSIG010000025.1:0-17397 GCA_038232215.1 Gaiellales bacterium
CTACTCGTCCCTTGCCCGGATGGATCAGTTCGGCGCCGTGATCCTGATCATCGCAGCGCTTGGTGTGAGCATCTACGTCCTGTTCTACTTCATCGGGAAGCGCTGGGCCAGTTGGGAGGCCTAGCAAACTGAAAGGAGAAGTGATGCACGAAGGCACCATCTCACGCCGCGAGCTCTTCAAGCGCGGTGCTGCAGGCGCGACGCTCCTCTCTGCCGGCTCGCTGCTGACGGCCGGCGGAGCCTTCGGCCGCTCGGCCGCCAAGCTGCAGACGGTCCGCTGGATCTCCCCGCGGGGCACGTTGCAGGTGATGGACGACTTCAACCTCTGGGTGCCGGCCAAGATGGGGTACTTCAAGAGTCTCGGCATCGACGCAAAGCTGATCGCCGGGTCGGTGTCGGACGCCCTCGCGGCGACCAAGTTCGTCGCGCAGAACAAGGCCGACATGGGCTATCCGTCGCCCGGTGTGCTCACCTCGTCGATCGACAGCGGCATCGCCGTCAAGTCGGTGTGGGACATGATCTCCGGGCAGGTCTTCGATTTCGCTCTCCCGGTCAACAGCACGATCCGCTCGCCGAAGCAGCTCGCCGGCAAGACGATCGCGCTCGGGAGCACCGGTTGGAAGGTGATCGTCGATCCGATGCTCGTCGAGCTCGGGATCGACCCGAAGTCGGTCAAGTACGTGAACGCGGGCACCCAGTGGACGCAGGCCGCGGCGACCGGCAAGGCCGACGCGGCTCTCGCCTGGGAGGGCCTGCGGGCGCAGCTCGCCGGTCAGGGCCTGAAGCTCAAGTACCTGATCGGAACGACCTGGTCGAAGCACCCCTCGAACGTGTACTCCGTGCGAGCCGCGGACCTCGAGGATCCGGCCAAGAAGGATCTGTACACACGCTTCCTCGAGGGCGTGGTCATGGGCCTGGAGTTCACCCGCGCGAACCCGCGGGCAGCCGCGCAGATCACGTACGAGTCGCTGCCCGACCTGAGGAAGACGCTCAAGCCGCAGCTCGCCCTCGACTCGATGCTCGAGCTCGCGCACGCCTACGGGACGAGTCATCTCCGCGGTCAGGGATGGGGCTACAACTACCGGCAGGGCTGGTCCAACTACCTCAAGATCGTCCACGATCTCGGTCAGACGAAGAAGCTTCTCTCGCCGAGCGCGGTCTTCACGAACGAGTTGCAGTCGGCAGCGAACAAGAAGGCCAACGCTCAGCGCGCGCGCTCGGATGCGAAGGCGTTCAAGCTCAACGCGGCCTTCGCCAAGACCAAGGTCAAGCCCGGCTTCAAGATGTAAGTCGACCGGTGCGGGGTTGCCCTACCGGGCACCCCGCACCCAAATGGAGGCGCTGATGACGAACCCGCTGGCGGGTCACACCAACACGTACCACACCTACTCGCACGACGAGGCGCTGCGGGGGATCGCCGACGCGGGGTTCAAACACGTCGAGCTGTCGGCCGTGCCCGGCTGGACCGAGCATGTGGACCTGGACGCCGACAAGGGTGAGCTACGGCGCCTGCTCGACGGCTACGGCCTCCAGCCGGTGAGCCTGTCGGCGCACTCGGATCTCACCACGTCGGACGGGCTGGAGCACGGGGTCAAGGCCGTCCGCTGGGCGGGTGACTACGGCATCCCCGTCGTCAACACGGCGGTCGGCGGCCACCAGTCCGCCGACGAGAACGAGGCGGCGTTCCTCGGCAATATCCCAGCGCTCGCGGACGAGGCCGAGCGCGCCGGCGTGGTCGTCGGTCTCGAGATCCACGGCGACATCATGGCCTCCGGCGCCGTGACGCTCCCGCTGCTGGAGAAGATCGGGCGCGAGGTCGTGAAGATCAACTACGACACGGCCAACGTCGTCTACTACTCGGGCGACCGGGCCGTGGACGACATCCCGAAGGTGGCGGACGACATCGTCCACGTCCACCTGAAGGACACGACCGGCGGCAAGGGCGTCTGGAACTTCGGTGCGATCGGCAGCGGCGTCGTGGACTTCGAGCAGGTCCTGCGCGTCCTCCGCGAAGCCGGCTACGAGGGGCCGTACTCCGTCGAGCTCGAGTTCACCGGCGAACCGTGGCCGCCGCTCGCAGAGGTGAACGAGGCGATGCGGCGTTCGTACGAGCACCTGCACTCCCTGGGGCTCCAGTGAGGCGATACATGCCGGAAATGACGAATCTCCAGGTGCGCGAGTACCTGGAGAGGGGCGGGCGGACCGTTCTCGTGCCCGTCGGGTCGACCGAGGATCACGGCGATCACGGGCCGCTCTGGACGGACGTCTACATCCCGCTCGAGGTGTGCAAGCGCGCGGCGGAGGAGCTCGACGCGCTGGTCGGGCCGCCGCTGCCGTTCGGCCTCGCGCCCGACCACCGCGGCGCCAGCGGACTCGTGTATGTCCGGCTCGAGACCTTCGTATCGCTTCTTCGAGACATCTGCGTGTCGCTCGCGGAGGCCGGGTTCGAGCGGATCGCCCTCGTGAACGGGCACTACGTCAACTCGTGGGCGATGCAGTACGCGGCCGCCGGGGTCTTCGACGAGCTGCCGCAGGGCGTGCGGGTCTACCCGTTCCCCTACTGGCAGGGCCTCCGACCCGAGGAGGCGCAGGAGTACCTGTCGGGAAGCGCCGGATTGCACGCGAACGTGGGCGAGACGTCTGCGGTGCTGGCGATCGACCCGGAGCTCTGCGACATGGAGCGCGTGCGCGATTTCGTGCCGGAATTCGACGAGCTGCGAACGAGCCCCCTGGCACTGCTCGACCCGGTCTTCCTGGCGACGCCCGGCTCGTTCTGGGCCCTGCTCGAGGACGGCGGCGGCGTCTGGGGGAACCCGAGCGAGTCGACGGCGGAGAAGGGTGAGCAGTTCCTGCAGTGGGGCGCGACGTCCGTCGCCAACCTCGTGCGCGACATGGAAGATCTGCACGACCGGATCGCGCCGCGCTACGAGCGTTTCAGGCGACCTAGCCCGTGATCACGGTCGCGATCCTCGGCGGCGGCTTCATGGGTGCCTCCCACGCCGCGAACTACAGGGATCTCGACGGAAGGGTGCGCGTGAAGACGGTGGCCTCGCGCGCGAGCGAACGTGCGAGGTCGGTCGCAGCGTCGGTGGGGGCAGAGCTGACGACGGATCTGGAGGCGGCGATCCAGGACCCGGACATCGATCTCGTCGACGTGTGTCTGCCCACCCCTCTCCACCGCGAGATAGCCGAGTTGGCGTTCGCGGCAGGGAAGCACGTGCTGCTCGAGAAACCGATCGCGCTCCGGCTCGAGGAAGCTGACGCCATCGTGGCGGCGGCCGAGCGCAGCGGACGCCTTTTCATGGTCGGCCTGGTGCTGCGCTTCTGGCCCGAGTACGTCGAGTTGCACCGCCGTATCGCGGCCGGGGAGCTTGGCTCGCCCCGCGCTGTTTCGACGTTCCGGCTCTCGCCGCCGGCGGACTGGAACGAGTGGATGGCCGACCCGGGGCAGTCCGGCGGCGTCCCAGTCGATCTCCTGATCCACGACTTCGACCAGATGAACTGGCTGCTGGGCACGCCGCGCCGTGTCTACGCCCGCGCCCCGGTGCTCGGCCACGTCCTTGCGGTGGTCGAGTACGACGGCGCACAGGGCATCGCCGAAGGCTCGATGGCCATGCCGCGCTCGTATCCGTTCTCGAGCAGCGTGCGTGTCCTCGGTGAGGCGGGGGTGGCGGAATACGGGTTCAGCGCGGCACCGGCCGAGGAGGGCGGCAACATCGGGGCGAGCGCAGCGCCACGGGGACTGCGTCTGTACCCCTACGAAGGCGAGCCGACGACCGTGCCGGTCGAGAGCGCCGACCCCTGGGGACCCGAGATCGCGTACTTCGTGGAGTGCGTCGAGCAGGGAAGGGCGCCGGATCAGGGTACGGGCGAACAGGCGAGAGCCGCCTTGGCGGTATCGCTCGCCGCAGCGCGGTCGATCGAGAGTGGAAGGGTAGAGCTCGTAGGCGCCTGAGCGGCGGAAGCGCCGTCTGCACGCTGGGATCGTGTGCGTGCGGCCGAGCTGGCGGTCCGTTTCGGCGCCGACGGGTGCTGCCGACACGACCGAGGGGATCTGAATGAAGGCAGTGACCTGGCACGGAAAGCGCGACGTACGGGTGGACACGGTGCCCGACCCGACGATCGAGGAGGCGACCGACGCGATCGTCCGGATCACCTCGACCAGCATCTGCGGCTCCGACCTGCACCTCTACGAGGTGCTCGGCCCGTTCCTCGACGCGGGCGACGTCCTCGGTCACGAGCCGATGGGGATCGTCGAGGAGGTCGGCGGCGAGGTGACGAGCGTGAAGGCGGGAGACCGCGTCGTGATGCCGTTCCAGATCTCCTGCGGGCACTGCTTCATGTGCGAGCAAGGCCTGCAGACGCAGTGCGAGACCACGCAGGTGCGCGACCAGGGGATGGGCGCCGCGCTCTTCGGCTACACCAAGCTCTACGGGCAGGTGCCGGGCGGCCAGGCCGAGCTCCTCCGGGTGCCGCAGGCGCAGAACACGACCATCAAGGTGCCCGAGGGGCCGCCGGACGAGCGCTTCGTCTATCTCTCCGACGTGCTGCCGACCGCGTGGCAGGCGGTCGAGTACGCGGGCATCCCCGACGGAGGGAGCGTCGCCGTCATCGGACTGGGGCCGATCGGAGACATGGCTTCCCGGATCGCGCTGCACCGAGGTCACCGCGTGATCGGGATCGATCTCGTCTCGGAGCGCCTCGAGCGCGTAGCCGGGCGAGGCGCCGAGGTGGTCGACCTGAGGGAGCACGAGGACGATCTCGGCGAGGCGATCAGGGAGATGACCGACGGCCGGGGCCCGGACTCCGTGATCGACGCGGTGGGCATGGAGGCCCACGGCTCCCCGGTCGGCAAGCTGGCGCACCAGATGGCGGGGCTGCTGCCCGACGCGCTCGCCGCGAAAGTGATGAAGACGGCGGGCGTCGATCGCCTGAACGCCCTCTACTCGGCGATCGACCTCGTCCGTCGCGGCGGCACCATCTCGCTGATCGGCGTCTACGGCGGTACCGCCGACCCCCTGCCGATGCTGACGCTCTTCGACAAGCAGATCCAGCTCCGGATGGGTCAGGCGAACGTCAAGCGCTGGGTCGACGACATCATGCCCCTGCTCACCGAACGGGGATCCGCTCGGCGTGGAGGGGTTCGCCACCCACAAGCTGCCGCTCGACCAGGCGCCGAAGGCCTACGAGGACTTCCAGAAGAAGCAGGACGGGGCGATCAAGATCCTGCTCCAGCCGTAGGTCGCGCCGGGTCGATCGGGGAGCGGGGCGGGGGGGGGGGGGGCGCCCCCGCCCCCCCCGCGCGCGCGCGGTCGCCGCGCGGGCGGCGTCGTCGCCCGCGCCCCGCGTCAGCGCGCGAGAAAGCCGCCGTCCACCGGGACGACGGCGCCGTGCAGGTAGTCGGACGCGCGCGAGGCGAGGAAGACGACCGTACCGACCAGGTCGTCGGGCTCGCCCCAGCGCCCGGCCGGGATGCGCTCCAGGATCTGGTCGCTACGCGCCGGGTCGTCTCGCCAGATGTGCACGTTCAGGCCCGTCCTCACGTACCCGGGCGCGATCGCGTTCACGTTCACGCCGCGCCCCGCCCACTCGTTCGCGAGCGCCTTCGTCAGCTGCGCCACTCCGCCCTTGCTCGCCGAGTAGCCGGCGACGCGGAGGCCGCCCGAGAAGCTGAGCATCGAGGCCACCGTGACGATCTTGCCGCCGTCGGCCTGCTCGAGCATCCGCCGACCGGCGAGCCGGCAGAGCTCGAAGACGGAGGTGAGGTTGACCTCCAGCAACCGATCCCACTCCTCCAGCGGGTAGTCGACCGCGTCGTGGCTCGCGTTCGTGCCGTGGCTCGCGACGAGGACGTCGAGGCCGCCGAGACGCTCGACCGCCTCCTCGAAGCCGCGCGCGAGAGCGGCGCGGTCGCTCAGGTCGGCTGCCACGTCCGCCGTCTCGGAGCGGCCGAGCACGACGACCTCGGCGCCCGCCTCGGCCAGACCGCGCGCCATGGCGGAGCCGAGCCCGCCCGTGCCGCCCGTGACGAGCGCCCGGCGCCCGTCGAGCCTGAAGAGGTCGAGCGCGCTCAGCGGAGGAGCTCGAGCGGCGGCTCGAGCGACGGGTTGAGGGTGCGCCACTTGCGGACGAGGTCGTCGTCTGTCGCCGGCCGCGCCTGCGCTCGGCGCGCCTCGCGGCCGTCGACGGAGACGCGCGACGTGTCGCCGGCGACGAGCTCGATTCGTCCCGCGAGCGCCTGCACGGTCGGGTCATGGAGCTGCGAGTCGTCCTCGAGCTCGCGCCCGAGCAGGGTCACCGCGACGGCATAGGGAGTGCTCCACCAGGCCTCCTCCTCGGTCTGCGGGCTCGCCTCCCCGGTGAGCGCGAGCGCGCCCGCAGGCAGCTCGAGAACGACGCGAGCTTCGTCGGCGACGGGCGCGAGCTCCCGCGCCGCCTCGACTGCGGCCTGCGCGAACCCGTTCGTCGCGTGCAGGCGGAAGCTGACCTCCTCGAGCGCGGTCCGGCCGGGGGCCACGAGGAGCGGGGCCGCGTCGCCGCCCATCGCCGCGAGCAGCCCGCGCTCGTCCTCGAGCCCCCGACGGGTCGCCCCGAGACCGGCCGCCGCCGCCTGCGCGGCGGCGATCCCGGTGGCGACGGCGTGCGAGCGGTGGAACTCGACCGTGCCGCTCCGCTCCAGGATGCAGACGATCGAGCCGCCGGTGACCGAGGCGGCATGCCCCGCAGCGTCCGCCGTGCCTGCCTCGTCGAGTCCGAGCAGCACCGCGGCGGCGACGGCGGCGCCCACCGTCCCGGCAGTCGCGGTCGCGTGCCAGTACCGGCGGTGCTCGGGCCCGAGCGCCCGAGCGAGCCGGGCGGTCGCCTCGTAGCCCGCGGCGGCGGCGAGTACGGCCTGCTCCGGCCGTTCCCGCTCGAGCGCGCGGACGACCGGCCAGACGATTCCGCCCGGGTGGGTGAGGGAGGGCCAGTGGATGTCGTCCCGGTCGAGCGCGTGAGCCGCCGCCGCCTCAGCAGAGGCCTGCTCGGCCGCGGTCCGCCCGTCCTGCCCGCGGCCGCTGCCCAGCAGGCACGCGAGCTGGTCGAAGCGGGCGCGCCCGGCGGCGCGTCGCAACTCGTCGTCGGGACGCTCGCGCACGGCCGCGAGCACGGCGCCCACGAAGCGTCCGGTCAGCGCCGGCGCGACGCTAGTCCGGGAGCGGCGCGTAGATGTCCTCGTAGACCGAGTCGGGCGAGGGGGACGGCGCCGCCTCGGCCTCGGCCCGTACGCGCGCCATCTCCTCCCGCGCCTTCTCCTCGATCCGGTCGAGCTCCGCCTCGTCGGCGACCTCCCACGCGAGGAGCGCCTGGCGGTAGCGCAGGATCGGGTCGACGCTCTCGCGCTTCGCCCGCCGCTCGTCGGCGTCCTTGCCGCCTGTGGAGAAGGCCGAGTGGTGCTCCCAGCGGAACGTCTTGCACTCGACGAAGGTCGGGCCGCCCACCGAGCGGGCGCGCTCGACGCCTTCCCGGATCCCGTCCCGGACCGCGAGCACGTCGTTGCCGTCGACGATGAGCGCGGGCATGCCGAACCCGCGGGCCCGATCGGCGATGTCGGGCGTCGCCTGGCTCTTCGTCGTGGGCACGCTGATCGCGACGCCGTTGTTCTCGCAGACGAAGACGAGCGGTACCCGCCAGAGCATGGCCATGTTCAGCGTCTCGAAGAACTCCCCCTCGCAGGAGGCGCCGTCGCCGAAGAAGCAGAGCACGACCTGGTTCGTGCTCCGGAACTTGCACGAGAGCGCGACCCCGCCTGCCATGGGGATGTGTCCCGCGACGATCGCGTTCGTCGAGATCAGCCCCGTCGAGGGCTCGGACAGGTGCATGGAGCCGCCCTTGCCCTTGCAGACGCCCGTGACCCGGCCCATCAGCTCGGCCATCACGGCGGTCGGCTCGACACCCTTGAGGAGGGCCTCGCCGTGGCCGCGATAGGTGGCGAGCACGAGGTCGGAGTCCTCGATCGCGCCGATCGCCCCCGCCTTGATCGCCTCCTGGCCGATGCAGGGGTGCGTCGAGCCCGGGATCAGGCCCTGCCGGAAGGCGTCGATCACCTCGTCCTCGAAGGCGCGCACGCGAACCATGTCGCGGAGGAGGCCGACGAGCTCGTCGTTCTGGAGGTCGGCGGGCCGCTCGCCGAGGGGGGCGTCTGCGACCGGGATCGGCATCGTCGTCATGTGTGGCTCCTTAGACGCTGGTGGGAAGATCGGCGATGCGGCGCTCGAGCGCCGCCAGGAAGCGGCCGCCGGCCTCGCCGTCGGCACTGCGGTGGTCGAGGGCGACGTTCACCCAGAGCCGCGGCTGCACGGCCAGCATGCCGTCGACCGCGACGGGCTTCTCGGCCACGCGGCCGGTGGCGACCATGGCCACCTGCGGGCCCGACACGACGGGGGCGAAGAAGTCGACCGGATAGGCGCCGAGGTTGGAGAGCGTGCACGTCGCGCCGGCGAGGTCGCGGCCGTCGAGCTCGCCGGCCCGGGCCGCGGACACGAGGCGGGCGCGCTCGCGCGCGAGCGCGCCGAGGCCGAGGCCCGTGACGTCCCGCAGCACGGGCGCAACGACGGTCGCCTCCGTGGCGACCGCGAGCGCGAGATTGACGCGCTCGGAGCCGCCGTTCAGCTCCGGCACCTCCGTCAGTGCGCGGGCGACCGCCAGCAGGAGCAGGTCGGTCACGGTCGGCTTCTCGCCGCCTGGCAGTGCGATGCTCCGGCGGGCCTCGACGATGCCGCGCGCGTCGAGCTCGCCGCCGATGTGGATGTGCGGGATCTGCTGCCAGCTCGCCTCGATGTTGGCGAGCACGGCGGTGCGAAGGTCTCTGCCCCCGGAAGGGGCTCGGGCCGGAGCAGCCTGCGCCTGCTCGAGGTCGGCCACGGTGACGCGGCCGTTCGGGCCGGAGCCGCGCACGGTGGCGAGGTCGATCCCCCGCTCCTGCGCGATCTTCCGCGCCGCCGGCGAGGCGGTTGGCCTGTCGTCCGCGGACCTCCTTCGCGCGGCGCCCGCACCCTCGGGACGCGGCACGGGTGGAGCCAGCGCGGGCTCCTCGACCGGGGGCGGCGCGGCACCGTCTCCGTCGGCGTCATCGAGGATCTCCGCGAGCGTCGTCTCCACCGCCACGGTCGCCCCCTCGTCGATCACGCGCCGGATCGTTCCCGCCGCAGGAGCCTCGACCTCGACCGTCGCCTTGTCCGTCTCGATCTCGACGAGCGGCTGGCCCGCGCTCACCTCCGAGCCGTCCTCGACGAGCCAGCGCAGCACCTTGCCCTCCTCCATCGAGATCGAGAGCTGGGGCAGGCCGACCGGGATCACGCGGCCGCCGGCTCCAGCCCGGCGAGCCGCTCCACGGCCGCCACGATCGAGTCGGCGCTCGGGTACACCTCGCTCAGCACGGGGCCGCAGGGGATCGGCACGTCGAGCGCGGCGACTCGCTCGACGGGCGCGTCGAGCGAGTCGAAAGCGTGCTCCATGCAGAGCGCCGCGAGCTCGGCTCCGAAGCCTCCGGTGCGGTGGGCGTCGTGCGCCACCGCGAGGTGCATCGTCTTGCGCAGCGAGGCGAGGATCGTCTCGAGGTCGAGGGGGACGATCGTGCGCGGATCGATCACCTCGACCGAGACGCCGCGCTCGGCCATCGCGTCGGCCGCGGCGAGCGCCTCGTCGACCATCCCGGAGAGGGCGACGACGGTGACGTCCGACCCCTCGCGGGCGACCCTCGCCTGTCCGAACGGAATCGGCGGCGCGTCCAGGTCGACCTCCGCCCGCCGGCCGTAGAGGCGGACGTTCTCGATGAAGAGGATCGGGTTCGGATCGCGGAGCGCTGAGCGCATCAGGCCGTGGGCGTCGGCCGCGTTCGAGGGCATCGCCACCTTGATCCCGGGCACGTGCATGAACCACGACTCGAGGCTCTGCGAGTGCTGCGGGCCCATCCCCATGCGGGCGACGATCGGCGTCCGGATCACGAGCGGCACCGACAGCTTCCCGCCCGTGAAGTAGTGCAGCTTGGCGGCCTGGTTGAAGATCTGGTCCATGGCGACACCGACGAAGTCGAAGAACTCGATCTCGACGATGCAGCGCACGCCGGTGATCGCGAGGCCGATGCCGAACCCGACCGTGCCCGACTCGCAGAGGGGGCCGTCGCGCACGACGTCCTCGCCGAAGCGGTCGTGCAATCCGCGCGTGACGCCGAACGTGCCACCGTACGGACCGATGTCCTGGCCGAGCAGCATCATCGGCTCGTCCCGCTCGAGCGCCTCGGCGATCGCGCGGTTGATCGCCTCTCCCATCGTCAGCTCTGTGCGCGACTCGCTCTCGATCTGGCTCATCTGCCCTCCGCGGGTAGCGTCCCGGCGCCCGGTGTGGTAGGAACCGGCTTCCAGGATTCGATTCCAGCCAGCCTATAACACGTGCGCATCGGCGTCGACAGCTACTCGTACCACCGCCTCCTCGGAGAGCTTCGACGGGGTGAGCCGACCGTGCCCGCGCCGTTCCCGCGCGGCAGCCTGGACGCCGTCGCCCACGCGCGCGACGCGGGCGCCGACGCCGTCGCGCTCGAGACGTGCTTCCTGCCCGCCCCGCGCGACCTCGACGTGGGCGCGCTGGTCGAGGAGGCCGACGGGCTCGAGCTGGCGCTCTCCTGGGGAGCGCCGAACGGGCTCGAGTTCGGCGCGCGCGAGGAGGCGCTCGACGACCTGCTCGAGTGGCTCGAGCTCGCGCCCGAGCTCGGCGTACGCGTCGTGCGCATCGTGGCCGCCGGCCCGAGCCTGCGCCGGCTCGAGCCGGTCGAGCGCCAGCTCGCGCGGACCGAGGCGCCGCTCGCAGAGGCGGCGACCCGGGCTCGCAGTCTCGGCCTCGAGCTCGCGCTCGAGAACCACGGCGACCTCACCGCAGCGGAGATCGCAGTGCTGCTCCGCCGCGTCGACGACCCGGCGCTCGGCGTGTGCCTCGACACGGCGAACGCCGCGCGGGTGGGAGACGACGTGCTAGAGGCGGCCGAGCTCCTCGCGCCTTCGGTCCGCATGGTGCACCTGAAGGACTGCGAGCCGCTCGCCGCCGTGCGCGATCCAGTCGCGGGGCCGCGCTCGGTTCCCTACGGCGAGGGCGTGATCCCGGTGGGCGGCGTGCTCGAGACCCTCGCCGCGGCCGGCTTCGACGGGCTCGTCTGCGTCGAGCTCGCCCAGCTCGGGCCGGGCGACGACGAGCGGCAGCTCGTGCGCGACTCGGTTCGCTGGCTGCGGCGTACGCTCGCCTCGTCGACTTGCGAGCCGAAGGCCACCCGGAGCCTCGTCTGATGGCGCACGTGGAGGCGCAGGAGCAGAGCAAGCTCTCGGGACGCGTCCGCCTCGGGAACCTGACCAGCAGGATCCCGGAGGAGCTCGGCGTCTTCGCGGCGCTCGTGATCCTCGTCACCATCATCGGCGTCCACAACCGCTCCTTCGTCAGGCCGGAGAACCTGCTCGACCTGATCGCGAGCAACTCGTTCTTCGGGATCATCGCGCTCGCGACGGTGTTCCTGCTCGCGCTCGGCGAGATCGACCTCTCGGTCGGGTGGAACTTCAACTTCTCGGCCGTGATCGCGGGGCTCGCGATGGTCCACGGGGTGAATCCGTGGCTCGCGGCCGGCCTCGGGGTGCTCTTCGGCGCCGGACTCGGGCTCGTGAACGGGCTGCTCGCCGTCGGCCTGCAGCTCCCGGTCATCATCGTCACCCTGGGCACCTACTCGATGTTCCAGGGGCTCTCGCTCGTCGTGAACAAGTCGGCGGCCGTGGTGCCGCCCGACATCACCGGCAGCTTCTTCACGCTCGCGAACAAGCGCATCTTCTCGCTGCCGTACGTGGGCGGAGTGCCATTCCTCGCCGTCGTCTTCGTCGCGCTCGCGGTCGTCCTGCACGTGCTCCTGCACCGCACCCGCTTCGGGTACAGGGTCCTGGCGATCGGCTCGAACGCGGAAGCGGCGCGCCTGGCGGGGATTCCGCTCGCCCGCACACGCGTCCTCGTCCTCGTGCTCGTCGGCACGGCCTGCGGCTTCGCCGGCAGCCTCTACGTCGGCTCGTTCGGCTCGGTCGACCCGGCCTCCGGGGGTCAGTTCCTGCTCGCCGTGGTGGCTGCCGTGATCATCGGCGGGACGCCGCTCTCGGGCGGCATGGGAACCGTGATCGGCGCTCTGATCGGCGTGCTCATCATCGCGACGATCTCGAGCGGCATCGTCTTCTTCGGCATCGAC
This sequence comes from Gaiellales bacterium, assembly GCA_038232215.1. Classification (GTDB taxonomy): domain Bacteria; phylum Actinomycetota; class Thermoleophilia; order Gaiellales; family Gaiellaceae; genus JBBSIG01. The sequence goes on from JBBSIG010000025.1 coordinate 12,245, forward strand.
GCCACCTGGAGCACGTTCGTCACGGGCGCCGTGATCATCATCGCCGTGTCCGTCGACCAGGCGGTCAAGTGGCAGCGTCGCCGCAATGCGGAAAGGAGGGCGAGCCGAACGACCTAGACCGCGTCATCGTGCTCGTTCGGCCGGGCCGGCCGAATCGAAAATCCACTCAGAGGAAAGGACTTCAGGCATGCAGAAGGCATTGATCCGCGTCGGGTGTCTCGCCGTCGCGATCGCCGCTAGCGCGACCGTCGCGCTCGGCGGCGTCCACGCGTCCACACCCGCCGCGAGGCAGGCGCCGGAGGCGAAGCTCACGATCGGCTTCGTGACGCACTTCGTGGGCAACCCGTTCATCCGCCAGGTCGAGCAGGCCGCCCGCGACGCGGGCAAGGACCTCGGCGTCAACGTGAAGATCCAGGGTACGGCGGGATTCGACCCGGCGGCCCAGCTGAAGATGGTGCAGGACCTGTTCGCGTCCGGCGCGGACGGCGTCTCCACGTCCATCACGGGCGACTCGATGGCGGTCGGGCTGAACAAGCTGATCGCCGAGGGCAAGCCGATCGTCGAGTTCAACATCTTCAGCACGCGGGTCAAGGCCCCGTACGTCGGCGAGCGCTCCGTCGTCGACTGGGCGATCCTCGGCCGGGCCGTCCGGGCCAAGATGGGCGGCAAGAGCGCGAGCGGCAAGGTCCTGATCGGCACCTGCGCCCCCGGCTTCCCGGCGCTCGTCGACCGGATCAAGGGTGTCAAGCGCGGGCTCGGCTCGGGCCTCCAGATCAAGGGGCCGTTCGACGTCACCGGCGACCCGACGAAGAACTTCTCCGCGTGGCAGCAGCTGATCGCCGCGAACCCGGACGCGAAGGCGCTGATCGGCGTCTGCGCCCAGGATCTCGAGAACCTCGGCAAGCTGAACGCGCAGAAGGGCGACCGGTACATCACCGCGGGCGGCGATCCGACCCTCGGCAACCTGGCCGCGATCGCGGGCGGACACGGGCTCATCTCGATGGGGCAGACCGGGTACGTGCAGGGCTACCTGCCGATCAAGATGATCGTCGACGCGCTGCGCACGAAGAAGGCGCTGCCGAAGACCGGCTTCATCGCCTCGGGGGCCGAGGTGATCACGAAGTCGGGCGTCGTCGAGCCGTACGGCCTGCCGAAGCTGTCGCCGGCCAAGATCAAGGCGTTCCAGACGAATCCGAAGCTCCAGCACGCGTTCTACAAGCCGCTGTTCGTGGGCAAGCCCGCGCTCTTCGGCAGGGGCGCGCTCGTCAACTGGCGGAGTCGCGTCGAGCCGATCGCGAATGCCAGCCGCTAGGACGGAAGCCGGGCGGGAGGGCGGTTCCTCGGGGCCGCCCTCCGCCTCCTCGGCCGGCCCGGGTCCGGCCATCTCGATCCGCGGCCTCGTCAAGCGGTACGGCGGGGTGGTCGCGCTCGACGGGGTCGACTTCCAGGCGGCCCGCGGCACCGTGCACGCCGTGGTCGGCGAGAACGGAGCCGGCAAGTCGACGCTCATGAAGATCCTGGCCGGCGCGGTGCGGCCCGACGAGGGATCGATCGCGGTGGGCGGCGAGGTCCTCGAGGAGCAGACGCCGCAGAGCGCGCGCGAGCGGGGAATCGGGATCGTCTACCAGGAGCTGAGCCTCTTCCCGAACCGCTCGGTGCTCGCCAACCTCTTCGCGAACCGCGAGCTGGTTCGCAACGGGCTCCTCTCCCGGCGCGCGATGGTCGAGCGGGCGAGGCCGACTCTCGCCGAGGTCGGCCTCGACGTCGATCTCGATCGTGAGGTCGGGTTCCTCCCGATCGGCGAGCAACAGCTCGTGGAGCTCTGTCGCGTGCTGCTCTCCGAGCCGTCGGTGCTCATCCTCGACGAGCCGAACTCCGCGCTCAGCGAGGACGAGACGGGGCGCCTCTTCGCCGTCCTCAGGCGTCTTGCGAGTGCGGGCATCACCATCCTCTACGTCTCTCACCGGCTCGAGGAGGTCTTCGCGATCGCCGACCGCATCACGGTGCTCCGGAACGGCCGCGAGGTGCTCACCGCCGACCGGGCCGAGCTCACGATCCGCGAGGTCGTGCACGCCATGATCGGCCAGAGCGAGCACGAGCTCTTCCCCGACCGGCTCCCCGTGTCGGCTGACGCCCCGCCGCGTGTGCTCTCGGTGCGCGGGCTCTCGATCCGGCGTCGTCTGCACGACGTCTCCTTCGAGGCGCACGCGGGCGAGATCGTGGGCCTCGCCGGGATCGCGGGCTCTGGGGTCTCGGACGTCCTCGGCGTGCTCTTCGGGGCTGTTCGGCCGGACGCCGGCGACGTGTCCTTCCCCGACGGCCGCGGCGTGCCCCGCTCGACGACGAGCGCCGCCCGTAGGCGGATCAGCCTCGTCCCGGCCGACCGTCGCCGCCAGGGGCTGATGCTCACCCGCGACGTGGCCCGGAACATCGCCCACGTCTCGGCGGGCGCGCTGCGGAGCCGCTCGCCCTGGCTCGCCCGCGGCGAGCTGGCGGCAGCCGCCAACCGGCAGATCCGCGACCTGCAGATCAAGGCGCCGTCGCCCTGGACGCAGGTGCACCAGCTCTCGGGGGGCAACCAGCAGAAGATCGTGATCGGCAAGTGGCTCGAGATCGCGCCCGACGTGATCCTGCTCGACGATCCCGCCCGCGGAGTGGACGTCGGTGCGAAGAGCGAGATCTTCCGCCTCGTGCGCGAGGTGACGGCCGAGGGGCGGATCGTCCTGTTCCACTCCACCGAGCTGCCGGAGCTCCTCGGGCTGTGCGACCGCCTGCTCGTCTTCTACCGCGGGCGGCTCGTCAGCGACACCGACGCGACCGCGTTCGACTCGCGCTCGCTGCTGCACGCGATCAACACCGGAGAAGTTCCCCACACGACAGAGAGGAGAGCCTCGTGATCCGCCGAGCATTCACTCTGCGCCTGAAGCCGGGCGCGCTCGCCGAGTACAAGGACAAGCACGACAAGATCTGGCCCGAGCTCGTGGAGGAGATCGAGCGGTGCGGCATCGCCCGCATGACCGCCTTCGAGGCCGATCCCGCGATCTTCTACTTCTCCGAGGTCCTGGACGAAGACTCGTGGGAACGCCTGTGGGGGAGCGAGATCCACGATCGCTGGGCGGAGATGTTCAAGTCGTTGATCGCGTTCACCGAGGAGGGCGAGCTCGACACGGGCGACCTACGCGAGATCTACCACCTCGAGACGAAGGCAGGCGAGAGAGCGGCATGAGCGACCTGTCCGGCAAGGTGGCAGTCGTGACGGGCGCGAGCCGCGGGCTCGGCCGCGACGTCGCCGAGGCCCTCGCCGCCCACGGCGTCGAGGTCGCGGCCGTCGCGCGGACGAGCGAGCGCTTCAGCGCGGACGTCTCGCGGCCCGAGGACGTGGAGCGGTTGAGCGCCCAGGTGGAGGCCGAGCTCGGGCCGCCCGCGATCCTCGTCAACGCGGCGGGGATCTTCGGCCCCATCCAGCTGATCAAGGACTCCGATCCGGCGCGCTGGATCGAGACGGTGATGGTCGACGCGATCGGCCCCTACCTCACCTGCCGGGCCTTCGTCGGAGGCATGGTGGAGGCGGGGTGGGGGCGAGTCGTCAACGTCACCTCCGCTGCGTCCCTCCATCCACCCGGCCCGCTGAACAGCGCCTACGGGACGGCCAAGGTCGCGCTGAACCAGCTCACGCGGCACCTGGCGGCCGAGCTCGAGGGCACGGGCGTGACCGCCAACGTGATCCACCCCGGCGACGTGAAGACGGCGATGTGGGCCGGCATCCGGGACGAGGTGGCCGGGCTCGGGCCCGTGGCCGACCCGTACCGCGAGTGGGTCGAGTGGGTCGAGGAGACTGGCGGCGACCCGCCGGAGAAGGCGGTCGACCTCGTGCTGCGGATCCTCGACGGCGACGTCAACGGGCAGTTCCTGTGGGTGGACGAGCCGCTGCAGCCGCCGATTCCGAGCTGGGGCGCGGGGGCGGAGGTGCAGCCGTGGCGGCAGTGAGGCGAACCGAGAGGAGCGGGTGATGGCGAAGAAGTTGCGTCTCGGCGTGATCGGGGCGGGATCCTGGGCGGTCGCCTCGCACCTGCCCAACTTCCAGCAGCGGCGCGACGAGGTCGAGTTCGTGGGCGTCTCGCGCAAGGGGCCCGAGCTGCTCGAGCAGATCAAGGACGACTTCGGCTTCCGGGTGGCGAGCGAGGACTACCACGACGTGATCGAGGCCGGCCTCGACATCTGCCTCGTCGCCAGCCCGACCGCCCTCCATCACGAGCACGCGAAGGCGACGCTCGAGGCAGGCGCGCACGTGCTCGTCGAGAAGCCGGTCACCGTCGATCCCGCCGACGCCTGGGATCTCGTCGAGACGGCGGAGCGGCACGACCGCCACCTCGTCTGCAGCTTCGGCTGGAACTTCATGCCGATGCTGCGGGCGGCCAAGGAGCTGATGGAGGAGCGAGGCATCGGCGAGATCGAGCAGATGGTCGTGCACATGTCCTCGGCGACCCGAGAGCTGCTCTCGAACACGGGCGCCTACCCCGACGCGTCGCCCGAGTCCGTGCCCGAGCAGCGGACGTGGACCGACCCCCGACTCTCGGGGGGCGGCTACGGTCAAGCCCAGCTCTCCCACGCGCTCGGCTTCGCGCTCTGGCTCTCGGGCCTGCGCGGAGCGGAGGTCTTCGCGCTGATGTCGACGATCCTGGACTCGCCGGTCGAGCACTACGATGCCTGCTCGATCCGCTACACGAACGGTGCGATCGGAACGCTCGCCGGCGGCTCGGCGCACCTCGGCTACGACGACAACAAGCACCAGCTCGAGCTGCGCGCGATCGGCTCCGAAGGGCACTTCGTCTGCGACCTGCAGCGCGAGCTGCTCTGGCTCTACCGGGCGGACGGTGAGGACACGAAGGTGCCCGTGCAGCCTGGCGAGGCCCTCTACAACTGCGACGGGCCGCCGCACGCGCTCGTCGACCTTGCGCTCGGCAAGGACGTGCGCAACTGGGCCCCGGGCGAGCTCGGTGCGCGCACCGTCGAGCTCCTCGACGCCGCCTACAGGAGCGCCGCGAGCGGGAAGATCGAGGCGGTGGCCGGAACGTAGACCTCGAGTCGTGGGCCGTCAGTCGAGGTGCCAGACCTCGTCCGCGCGCATGAGCTCTCCGGCGTCGTCCGTGAGC
>JBBSIG010000026.1:0-17268 GCA_038232215.1 Gaiellales bacterium
GGATCCGGCTGCCGTACTCCCCGATCCTGAACAGGGTGCAGCGGTTTCTCTTCGACGTCTGCGACCCCTTCTTGCGCCTCTTCCGCCGCGTGCTGCCGCGGCTCGGCCCCCTCGACCTCTCGCCCATGATCGGCGTCTTCACGCTGATCCTGCTCCGGGTAGTGCTCGACTCACTGCTCGAGCGGCTGCACTGAGAGAAGCTGCTATGGCTCTGACCCCCGTCGAGATTCGCCACGTCTCCCTCGCGCGGCGCCCGCTCGGATACGGCCGCGCGGCGACCCGTGAGCTGCTCGACGAGATCGCGGAGAGCTTCGAGGCGGTGTGGCGCGAGCGGGCCGACCTGCTCGACCGCGTCGAGGGGCTCGAGAGCGAGCTCTCCCGCCACCGGGAGCTCGAGGCCCTCCTGCGCGCGACGCTCGTCTCGGCGGAGGGCGCGGCTCGGGAGCTGAAGGATCAGGCGCGCCGCGAGGCCGATCTCGTCGTCAGCGAGGCGCATGCCGAGGCCCGCTCGATCGCCCGCCGCGCGCTTGCCGAGCAGGAGCGGCTACGGAGCGAGATCCATCGGCTCCGCGCGGTCCTCGCGGCGGCGCTCGCGACGGTCGACGAGCACGTGAGCGGGCTCGAGAGCAGCTCCAAGCCCGAGGCCGCCTAGCGTCGGCCTGTCGCCCTTCGGTTACCGTTTGCCCGGTGGAGGCCACGAGCCTGGCGCGGGGCGCGGCGCCGTGCGAGCGTCATGCTCCGTCTCGAGCAGCCGGACGCGTGACAAGATTGCCGAGGTCGCCGGGATGAGCCCGGCGCACCCGGGGGCGCGGCCGCCCTCGGCCGGACGAAAGGACCCAGGCGGATGAGCCCGATCGACACGGACCGTTTCAAGTCGCAGCTCGAGGAGCAGCGCGCGCACGTCGTCGCGGCGATCGAGTATCTCCACTCCGAGAACCCCGGGTCGATGGAGGACGAGACAGGGGAGATGCCGAGCGACAACCACCTCGGCGAGATGGCGACCATCACCCTCGATCGCGAGGTCGACTACACGCTGGAGGAGAACTCCGAGCACGTGCTGGCCGAGATCGACGCCGCGCTCGAGCGGATCGAGGCGGGCACGTTCGGCAAGTGCGAGAGCTGCGGAAAGGAGATTCCGGAGGAGCGTCTCGAGGCGCTTCCGTACGCCACCCAGTGCATCGACTGCCGGCGTAAGGCGGAGCGGAGCTGAGCGAGCCCGCCCGCAAGCTGCTCGATCTCCGCGTCGGCTCCGCCACGGACGGTCTCACCCCGATCTCGGCGGCGAGGCGCTCGCTCGCGGCCGGCCCGGCCCAGTGGGCCGGCCTCGGCGCCGTCGCCGGAACGTCGATCGCAGCCGACCAGCTGACGAAGCACATCGTCTCGAGCCGGCTCGTGCTCGACGAAGGCGTGCACGTGCTCGGCCCGCTCTCGATCCACCACGTGCAGAACCCGGGCATCGCCTTCGGTCTCTTCTCGAGCGCGACCTCGGTCGTGATCGTGCTGACCGCGCTCGCGGTCGCCTGGATGCTCGGTTTCTTCGCCCGCTCGGGCGCCCGCCACCCGATCCTGCCTGTCGCTCTCGGGCTCGTAATCGGCGGCAGCATCTCGAACCTGGCCGACCGGGTTCGGCTCGGGCACGTGACGGACTTCCTCGACCTGCGCTTCTGGCCGGCGTTCAACCTGGCCGACAGCTTCATCGTCGTCGGCGTCGCGATCCTGCTGGCTGCGCTCGTCGCGGCCGACCGGGAGCCCATGAGACCCGCCCGGGGCGCGCGGAGTGACGCGCCGGCTGCGCGTCCCTGAGGCTGCCGCCGGCCTTCGGCTCGACCGCTTCCTCGCGAGCCTCCCGGACGTTGCCTCGCGTGCGGCGGCCGAGCAGCTCCTCCGCGGCGGCTCGGTGCGCGTGGAGGGTCTCGCGCGGACGAAGAGCCACCGGCTGGAGGGCGGGGAGGAGGTCGTCTACGAGCCGCTGGTCGAAGAGCCGCGGAGTCCCGAGCCCGAGCCTCCCGGTCTGACGATCGCGTACGCGGACGAGCACCTGCTCGTCGTCGACAAGCCGGCCGGGCTCGTCGTGCACCCCGGGGCCGGCCGGCGAACGGGCACCCTCGTCCAGGCGCTCGCGGGCCGGATCGCCGGCGGCGACGACGTCGAGCGGCCCGGGATCGTGCACCGGCTCGATCGCGACACGTCCGGGCTGCTCGTGGTCGCCCGCTCGCCCGAGGCGCACCGGCGCCTGCAGGCTCTCGTCCGGCGTCGGGCCCTCGAGCGCGGCTACGCGGCACTCGTCGTCGGCCGGCCGCGCTCGCGCGCAGGACGGATCGAGGCGCCGCTCGGGCGCGACCGGTCCGACCCGACGCGCTTCTCGCTCGACACCGACACGCCGCGGCCGGCGATCACGCACTTCACGCTCGTCGAGCTCCTCCGCCGGCACGCGCTCCTCGCGGTTCGGCTCGAGACCGGCCGAACGCATCAGATCCGCGTCCACCTCGCCGCGGTCGACCTGCCGGTCGCGGGCGACGTGCTCTACGGGCGGGCGCGTGAGCTCGGGCTCGAGCGCCAGTTCCTCCACGCCTCGCGGCTCGCGTTCCCGCACCCCTTCACGGGCGAGCGCCTCGAGACCAGCTCGCCGCTTCCGCCCGACCTGGAAGCCGCCCTCGAGCGAGCCCGCACGGAGAGCTGAGCTGCCACGGCACCCCGACCAGCGCCCAAGTGTCGACCGATGGTCTAAAATCAGCCTCTTCCTCACCCGACCCGGTGGATCTCTCGGGTGGTGGTGCCGCCTCACGTTCGCGGTTCCACCCGAGCCCGCCGGCCTGTAGCGCACTCAACCAGAAGGGAGCAGTCTTTCCGTGTCCGTCGTCAGCATGCGAGAGCTCCTGGAGGCCGGAGTCCATTTCGGCCACCAAACGCGCCGCTGGAACCCGAAGATGCGACGCTTCATCTTCACCGAGCGGGGCGGCATCTACATCATCGACCTCCAGCAGACGCTCGCGCTGCTCCAGGAGGCGCACGACTTCGCCCGCAACGTCGCGAGCCGGGGTGGCTCGATCCTCTTCGTCGGCACGAAGAAACAGAGCCAGGACGCGGTCGCCGAGCAGGCGAAGCGCGTCGGCATGCCGTACGTCAACAACCGCTGGCTCGGCGGGCTGTTGACCAACTGGCGCACCATCTCCGATCGCATCGAGCGTCTGCACGACCTTCGCCGCCTGAAGGAGGACGGGCAGCTCGAGCTCCTTCCGGCCAAGGAACGAATCGCGATGCTGGGCGAGCTCGAGAAGCTGGAGGCGAACCTCGGCGGGGTGGCCGACATGCGGCGGCAGCCGGACGCCGTCTTCATCGTCGACCTGCGCAAGGAGCAGCTCGCGGTGCGCGAGGCGCGGCGACTCGGGCTCACGGTCGTCGCGCTCGTCGACACCAACTGCGACCCGGACGAGGCGGACTACGTCGTGCCCGGCAACGACGACGCGATCCGCTCGTGCAGCCTGGTGACCCGCGCGATCGCCGACGGGATCGCCGCCGGGCAGAGCAAGATCGCGGTCGAGGAGTTCACCCCCGCGAGGAGCGGCAACGGCCAGCCGGAGTCGGCGGAGACCGCGGAGACGATCCCCGAGGGCTCGTACGAGCAGCTCAGTCCCGGCGAGGCCTCGCTCGCCGAGGAGCCGGGCGAGCAGCTCGCCGCGGACGACGACCCCGTCTCCAACGGCACGCCGCCGGCGCCCGAGCCCGACGAGGACGCTCCATGAGCGCCATTCCCGCGACTCTCGTCAAGCAGCTTCGCGAGGAGACGGGGGCGGGCATGATGGACTGCAAGCGCGCCCTCCAGGAGACGGACGGCGACCTCGAGGCGGCCCGCCGTCTGCTGCGCGAGCTGGGCATGCTCCAGGCGGGCACGCGCGCGTCGCGCGAGACGACCGAGGGCAAGGTGGGCTACCGGATCGCAGACGACGGCTCCCGGGGCACGATGGTCGCGATCGGCTGCGAGACCGAGCCCGTCTCGAACAACGACGAGTTCCTCGGCTACGCCAAGCGCGTCCTCGACGTGGTCGAGCGGGACGGCCCCCAGGCGGCGGCGTCGCTCGAGGACGAGCGGGTCGCTCTCGTCGGCAAGATCGGCGAGAACGTGGTGGTCGCGGGCGCCGCACGATATGCGGCCGGGGCGGGGGAGACGATCTCGGCGTACGTGCACCCGCCCGTGAACAAGCTCGGGGTGCTGGTCAAGATCCGGGGAGGCTCTGCGGAGGCCGCCCGCCGCCTCGCGATGCACATCTCGTTCGCGGCGCCGCGCTACGCAGCCCGGAGCGAGGTTCCCGAGGACGCGGTGGCTGACGAGCGCGGCATCCTCGAGCAGCTCGCCGAGGTCCAGAGCAAGCCGGAGGCGGTCCGCCCGAAGATCGTGGAGGGCATGCTCGCGAAGCGCTTCTTCGCCGAATGGGTGCTGGCGGACCAGCCGTGGATCCACGAGAGCTCGAAGAACGTCGGCCAGGCGCTCGCCGAGGAGGGCGCGGAGGTACTCGAGTTCGACCGCTTCGCGCTCGCGGGCTAGACGGTTGAGCGCGCGGCCGGAGGCGAGCGCCACCGCCCCTCAGGCGCTCGAGCCCGTCTTCGAGCGAGTCCTGCTCAAGCTCTCGGGCGAGGCGCTGATGGGACCGCGCCCCTACGGGCTGGATCGACCGACGATCGACGCGATCGCCCGGGAGATCGTGGAGGTGCACCAGTCGGGCCTGCAGCTGGCGCTCGTGGTGGGGGCGGGCAACATCTACCGCGGCATGGCAGCTGCCGCGGAGGGCATGGACCGGGCGACCGCGGACTACGCCGGCATGCTCGCGACCGTTCTCAACTCGCTCGCCGTTCAGGACGCGCTCGAGCACCTGGGGGCGCAGACGCGCGTCCTGTCCGCGCTCGACGTGTCCGAGGTCGCCGAGCCGTACATCAGGCGCCGGGCGATCCGCCACCTCGAGAAGGGGAGGATCGTCGTCTTCGCAGCCGGCACCGGCAATCCGTTCTTCACGACCGACACCGCCGCCGCCCTGCGTGCGCTCGAGATCAACGCCCAGGCGATGCTGATGGCGAAGCACGCCGTGGAGGGCGTCTACGGCGGCGATCCCCGGGTCGACCCGGCGGCCGAGCTCCTGCCGCGTCTGACCCACCTGCAGGCGATCGAGCGCGGTCTTCGCGTCATGGACACGACGGCCCTGTCTCTCTGCATGGACAACGACCTGCCGATCTACGTGTTCGAGCTCGCCGAAGGCAACATCCGACGTGTCGTCTCCGGCGAGCGACTTGGCACGATCATCTCCAGCGATCCCGAGAGAGGAGCAGCCGATGGCCGTTGACGAGCTCATCAAGGACGCCGTCACGCGCATGGGCAAGTCGGTCGAGCACACGCGCAACGAGTTCAACACCGTCCGCACCGGCCGGGCGTCGGCTGCGCTCCTCGACCGGATCCAGGTCGACTACTACGGACAGCCGACGCCGCTCAAGCAGCTGGCCACGATCAACGTGCCCGAGGCGCGCCTGCTGACGGTGCAGCCGTTCGACCCGAGCTCGCTGAAGTCGATCGAGCGGGCGATCCAGGAGTCCGAGCTCGGGCTGACGCCCTCCAACGACGGCAAGACGATCCGCCTGCCCGTTCCCCAGCTCACCGAGGAGCGGCGCAAGGAGCTCGTCAAGGTCGTGCGCGGGCTCGCCGAGGAGGGGAGGGTCGCCGTCCGCGACGTCAGGCGCGACGCCGTGCGCCACCTCAAGGAGCTCGTGGTGAACGGAGACGTCGGCGACGACGACGAGCGCCGTGCAGAGGAGCGGGTGCAGAAGGTGACAGACGAGCACACGAAGGCGATCGACGAGGCGCTCAAGCACAAAGAGGCGGAGATCCTGGAGGTCTGAGGGCCGAACGAACCGCGTCGCCCCGTTCGGGGAATGGTTGCTCCCTTCGCTCGCTCGCGAGACGAAGGGGATACTGGAACGCTTGAACCTGCTCACCCGCATCCGAACGCTCCGCACGGCACGACCCGCGCTCGAGCCGGCTCTTCCCGAGGTCGCACGCTCCGTCGCCATCATCATGGACGGGAACGGCCGCTGGGCGCGGCGGCGCGGCCTGCCGGTCGCCGCCGGCCACCGGGCGGGGACGCGCGCGCTGCGGCGAACGGTGGAGGCGGCGATCGACCTGGGCGTCGAGTCCCTCACGGTCTACGCCTTCTCGACCGAGAACTGGTCGCGCTCGTCGGACGAGGTGGGAACGCTCATGGACATCTTCGGCGAGACGATCGAGCGGGAGCTGCCCGACCTCACCCGGCAGGGCGTGCGCAGCCGCTTCATCGGCCGTCGAGACCGCGCGCCGCTCGAGCTTCGCGAGCGCATGGCCGTGCTCGAGGCCGAGACCGCAGAGAACACGCGCCTCGACCTCTGGATCGCGTTTGACTACGGTGGCCGCGCCGAGATCGTGGAGGCGGCCAGGCGGCTCGTCGCGGCGCGGGTCGAACCCGCCGAGATCGACGAGGATCTCTTCGCCGCGAACCTCTATGCGCCTGACCTGCCCGACCCCGACCTCCTGATCCGCACCTCGGGCGAGCTCCGCGTCTCGAATTTCCTCCTCTGGCAGCTCGCCTACGCAGAGCTCGTGTTCGTGGAGACGCACTGGCCGGATTTCGGCCCGGACGAGCTGCGCGCAGCGCTCGAGGCGTACGCAGGCAGACGCCGCCGGTTCGGCGGCCGGTGAGCCAGACCCTCTCCCGCATCGCGGTCAGCGTGGCCGCGCTCCCGGCCGTGCTGGGGCTCGTCTGGCTCGGCGGCTGGTGGCTGTTCGCCCTCACCGCCGTCGCGGGGATGGTCGCGCTCCACGAGTTCGCCACGATGACGAGGCCCCTACGCCCGCTCGTCCTCGCCGGCTACGCGGGAGTCCTCGCGACGCTGCTCGGGGCGAGGCTGGGCGGGATCGAGTGGATGCTCGGCGGGTTCCTCGCCACACTCGCGCTCGCGTTCCTCCTCTACGGCGTCGCCGAGACCCGACAACCCCCCACCGTCGCGATCGGCTCGACGATCCTCGGGACCGCGTGGATCGCCTTCGGGCTCGGATTCGCCATGCTGCTACGCGGGATTCCCGAGCACGGTCGGCTCGCCGCCTTCGCCGTGCTCCTTGCCGTCTTCGCGGCGGATACGGTCGCCTACGTCGTCGGCCGGCTCGTCGGACGGCACAAGCTCGCGCCCGCCCTGTCGCCGGGGAAGACCTGGGAGGGCTTCGTCGCCGGCAGCGCGGCCGCGATCTTCGTGGCGTTCGTCGCGCTCTACCGGACAGGCTTCGTGGACGGCTGGCGCGCACCCGTGCTCGGCGGGGCGATCGCCCTCTCCGCGGCGGCCGGCGATCTGTTCGAGTCCGCTCTCAAACGAGACATGCGGGTCAAGGACACGGGGCGCCTGCTCGCGGGACACGGCGGCATGCTCGACCGCGTGGACTCGCTCCTCTTCGCGACGATCGCCTCCTTCTACGTGATCGAGGCGCTCGGGGCGTGAGCCTCCACGTCGTCTCGACCCCTCCGTTCCCGACGATCTCGACGGGGCCGGCCCCGGGCCACCCACCGCGTTTCAGCGTAGCGCCGAAAACCGCACGCGTGCGTGACGCGAAGCACACGGAGGTGGAACGATGCGGCGCCTACACTTGCGGCATGAGGCGCATCGCGCTGCTCGGCGCCACCGGCTCGATCGGACGGCAGGCGCTCGAAGTCGTGGACGCCCATCCGGCCCTCGAGATCTGCGCCCTCGCGTCCGAGACGAGCGATCTCACCGACCTTGCGCGCGCGCGCGGCATCGGGCACGTGCAGTGCGGCGGCGATCTCACGGCCCTCCTCGAGGCATCCGAGCCCGATGTCGTGCTCAACGCCGTGGTCGGCTTCGCCGGCGTTCCCGCCACCTTGTGGGCGCTCGAGCACGGCGTCGACCTCGCGCTCGCGAACAAGGAGAGCCTGGTCGCGGCCGGAGACATCGCGCTTGCTGCGCAGGAGCGGGGGGGCGGTCTCCTCCTGCCCGTCGACAGCGAGCACTCCGCCGCGCAGCAGCTGCTCGAGGGGCGGGCCGCGGAGACAGTGCACTCGCTCGTGCTCACGGGTTCCGGGGGACCGTTTCGCGGGCTCGGCCGCGACATGCTCGAGGCGGTCGGCCCCGAGGAGGCGCTCGCCCATCCGACCTGGAGCATGGGCCCGAAGATCAGCGTCGACTCGGCGACGCTCGCGAACAAGGGGCTCGAGCTGATCGAGGCGCACTTCCTGTTCGGACTGCCCTACGAGGCGATCGAGGTCGTTCTCCAGCCGACCTCCGTCGTGCACGCGCTCGTCCGCCTGCGCGACGGTTCCGCGCTCGCCCATCTCGGCTACCCGGACATGCGCGTTCCGATCTCCTACGCGCTCACCTACCCCGAGCGGGCCGAGACGGTGAGCGCCCCGCTCGACTTCTCCTCCGGTCTCACGCTGGAGTTCGGCCCTCCGGACCTCGAGACGTTTCCCCTGCTCGAGCTGGCCCGGCGCGCTGGCGAGCTCGGGGGAACCTTCCCGCTTGCGTACAACGCCGCGAACGAGGTGGCCGTGGAAGCCTTCCTGAGTGGTCGCCTGTCGTTTCTCGGTCTCGCCGAGGTGGTTACCGACACCCTCGCCGCGGTCGACGGAGCCGAGGCGCGCGACCTGGACGACCTGCTCGAGGCTGACCGGGCGGCACGTGCCGCGGCGAGGGATCTGGTGGCCTCGGCGCGAAGGACACAGCTCGCGTGAATCTCGCGATCGCGATCCTCGGGCTCGGCCTCTTGATCCTCGTGCACGAGGCGGGCCACTTCTTCACCGCTCGGGCCGTCGGCATGCGACCGCGCCGGTTCTACGTCGGCTTCCCGCCCGCGCTCGTCAAGCTCGAGCGAAACGGAATCGAGTACGGGCTCGGGGCGATCCCGCTCGGCGGCTACGTGAAGATCCCCGGGATGCACCGCCCCGCGGAGTCCGATCTCGACAGCCACTTCGCCCGGGCCGTGCACGAGGTCTCAGAGCTCGTGGGACCGCTCAATGCGGTCAAGCGGGGCATCGCCTCCGGCAACCTCGAGGAAGCGGCCGAGGCTCTGCCTAGGCTCGAGGCCCTGCTCGACGCGTCCGAGCTCTCGCCCGAGGCGCGAAAACCGGCGAGCCGGGGCATCAGCGAGATCCGGGACGGGCTCGGCGCCGACGCCTACTGGCGACAGCCCACCTGGAAGCGGGTCGCGGTCATCTTCGCCGGGCCGGGAACGAACATGGTGTTCGCGATTGCGGTCTTCGCGCTCCTCTTCACGCTCGGCGGGGGCAAGGCGACGACGACCGTCGACGGCGTGCTCGCAGACCGGCCGGCCTCGCAGAGCGGCCTTCGCGCCGGTGACCGCATCACGGTCATCGACGGCCGGCCGATCGTCGAGCCCGCCCAGATCCCGCGCCGGATCAGCGCCTCCGACGGGCGCCCGCTCACGCTCGTCGTCGATCGTCACGGTCAGCGCGTCACGCTCCGCCCGGCCCGGGCGAGGAAGGAGGACGGCGCCTACCGACTCGGGTTCGTCCTGCGTGGAGAGGGCCTGTCGCCACCGGCTGCGGCGTGGTCGTCGATCAGGCTTACCGGAGAGGTCACGCGCCAGATCTTCACCTCGCTGGGCCGGCTCGTGCACAGCTCCGGACGCAAGGAGATCGCGAGCCCGGTGGGGATCGTGCAGGGCTCCTCGAACGCGCTCACCCAGGGCACGCAGAACTACCTCTGGGTGCTGGGTTTGATCAGCCTCTCCCTCGCGCTGCTCAACCTGCTTCCGCTGCTGCCGCTCGACGGCGGCCACATCCTCTTCTCGCTCGTCGAGGGCCTCCGTGGAAAGGCCGTCGGCCGGGAGGTCTACGAGCGCGTCTCGGCGGTCGGGATCGCGCTCGTCTTGATGCTCTGGTTCATCGGCCTCTCGAACGACATCGGGCGGCTCGGCGGCGGCTGACGGATGACCGTCTAAGCTCAAGAGCGTGGCGAGCGAGCGCTCCGTAAGGGTCGGCGGCGTCGAGATCGGCGGCGGCGCGCCCGTCGTCGTGCAGTCGATGACGTTGACGCCCACGAGGGACGTGGAGGCGACGACGGCCCAGATCGCGGCGCTCGCCTCCGCCGGCTGCGAGGTGGTCAGGTGCGCGGTGCCGAAGTCCGAGGACGCTGAGGCGCTTCGCACGATCGTCCGTCTGTCGCCGCTGCCCGTGATCGCGGACATCCATTTCAACGCCAGCCTCGCGCTGAAGGCGATCGACGCCGGCGTGGCGGCGGTCCGCATCAACCCGGGCAACATCGGCGGCGCCGACAGGGTCGAGCAGGTCGTACGCGCGGCGAAGCGCGCCGGTATCCCGATGCGGATCGGCGCCAACTCCGGCTCGCTTCCCCGGCATCTGCAGGAGCTCGCCCGCAGCGATCAGGCGGAGGCGCTCGTCGCAGCCGCGCTCGAGGAGGTCGAGCTGCTGGAGCGGCTCGACTACCGCGACTTCAAGATCTCGGTGAAGTCGACCTCCGTGCCGACGATGATCCGCGCCTACCGCATGCTCTCCGCCAAGGTGCCCTATCCGCTACACCTGGGCGTCACAGAGGCGGGCACCGCCTTCACGGGCTCGATCAAGAGCGCGGTCGGCATGGGCGCGCTCCTCGCCGACGGGATCGGCGACACGCTTCGCGTCTCGCTGACCGCCGACCCGGTCAAGGAGGTCGAGACCGCCTGGGAGATCCTGAAGGCGCTCGGGCTGCGCGAGCGCGGGCCGGTCCTGATCTCGTGCCCTTCGTGCGGCCGCGACAACGTGGGAGTCGAGAAGCTGGCCGTCCGGGTGGAGGAGCGGCTCTCCGCCTACCCGCAGGCGTTCGAGGTCGCGGTGATGGGCTGCGCCGTGAACGGCCCCGGCGAGGCCGGCGACGCCGACTTCGGCATCGCGGGGGGGCGCGAGGTGGGCTTCCTCTACGCGCACGGGCGCGTCCTGAAGAAGGTGTCCTCGGACCTCCTCGTCGACGAGCTCTTCCACGAGATCGATGCCTGGATCGCCGGCGGCATGCGACGGCCGAGGCGCCTCCGGATGGCGAAGCCCGCGGCTCTCGCGATGGCGGAGGCCTCGCTGATCCCCCTGGAATGAGGGGCCGCCGAGCTCGCGTGGCGAAGCGGTCGTTCCTCCCGATCCGGTCCGACGAAAGGGGCGTCAGTCGGCGCCGCTCGATTTTTCGAACAATCGTCTAGTCTCCATTCGTGGCAACGCGCGCCTCTCAGCTCTTCCTGCCGACCCTCCGCGACGCCCCTGCCGACGCCGAGGCGGTCTCGCACCGCCTGCTCGTGCGCGGCGGGTTCATCCGCCAGGTCGCCGCGGGACTCTGGACGTTCCTGCCGCTCGGCTGGCGCGTGCACCAGAAGGTCGTCGCGATCGTCCGCGAGGAGATGGACCGGATCGGCGGCCAGGAGATGCTCTGCCCGACTCTCACGCCCGCCGAGCTCTGGCAGCGGACCGGGCGAGACGGGATCCCCGAGCTCTTCAAGCTGCGCGACCGCAACGACCGACCGTTCGTGCTCCCCATCTCGCACGAGGAGACCTTCACGTTCCATGCCACGGAGCTGCAGTCGTACAGGCAGCTGCCGCAGATCTGGTACCACTTCGGCACGAAGGATCGAGACGAGCCGCGCCCTCGCGGCGGCCTGATCCGGGTCCGCGAGTTCATCATGAAGGACGCGTACTCCTTCGACCGCGACGAGGCGGGGCTCGCCGAGAGCTTCGAGCTCCACGCGCAGGCGTACCGGCGCATGTTCGACCGCTGCGAGCTGCACTACTACGAGGTCGACGCCGAGCCGGGGATGATGGGCGGCAGCGCGAGCAGGGACTTCCTCGCTCCCGCGGGCTCGGGCGAGAACGAGCTCGCGCTCTGCGAGAACTGCGACTACGGCGCCGACACCGAGGTCGCGCGCGCCGTCCCGCGGCCGCCGACGTTCCCGGCCCGGCTCGACGCGCCGGAGGAGGTCGAGACGCCGGGCGTGACGACGATCGACGGCCTGGCCACGTTTCTGGGCATCGACCCGCGCGCGACCTCGAAGGCGATGCCGGTCGTGAAGAGCGACGGGACGCTCGTCCTCGGCCTCGTGCGCGGGGACGACCGGCTCCACGAGGTGAAGCTCGCGGCCGCGCTCGGCAGCGACTTCCGTCCGGCGGAGGAGGGCGAGCTCCGGGCCGCCTTCGGGGCGGGGGGAGGGTCGCTCGGCCCGGTCGGCGTCTCGGTGCCGGTCGTCGCGGACGAGGCGCTTCGCGAGGGGCAGTTCGTCGCCGGAGCCAATCGCGACGGCTGGCACCTGCGCGGCGTCGAGGCCGGGAGGGACTACACGCCCCGCTTCGCGGACCTCCGCGAGGTGCGCGAGGGGGACGGCTGCCCGCGTTGCGGTGGACGCCTCCACCTCCAGCCGGCGATCGAGATCGGGCACATCTTCAAGCTGGAGACCCGCTACTCCGAGCCGCTAGGAGCGACGTACCTCGACGTCGACGGCCGCGAGCGACCGCTCGTCATGGGCTGCTACGGGATCGGCCCCGGCCGGGTGATGGCGGCCGTCGTGGAGCAGAGGCACGACGAGCGCGGGATCGCGTGGCCCGTGTCCCTCGCTCCCTACGACGTGCACGTGGTCGCGCTGCCCGGCCTCGAGGAGCGTGCGGCCGAGGTCGCCACGGCTCTCGAGGTCGACGGGGCCCAGGTGCTCCTCGACGATCGCGAGGCCCGGGCGGGCGAGAAGTTCGCCGACGCCGATCTCATCGGCTGCCCGACGCGCGTCACCGTCGGCAAGAAGACCCTCGACGACGACGCCGTCGACGTCCGCTCGCGGAGGGACGGCGAGGACCGGCGCGTGCCGATCGACGAGCTCGCCGCGCTCTCGACCTCGTCGAGCGGCACCTTGTCGCTCGAGCAAGGGAGGCGCTGATGGCCCGCCGGCGCCGGTTCAGCGAGGAGCCGTTCGGGCCCACGATGGAGCGGCTGATGGCGGAGAACGGCGTCACCTACCGGGCGCTCGCGGCCAAGACGAAGCTCTCGGCGGGATATCTCAACCACCTCGTGCACGGCAATCGCCCCGTGCCGTCGAATGACGTGGTGGAGACCCTCGCCCTCACCCTCGGGGTGGAGCCGGAGCACTTCCGCGAGTACCGGCTGCGCGTGATCACGGCGCGGCTCGAGCAGATGCCGGAGCTGATCGACCGCCTCTACCGCCGCCTCGGCGACTGAGACCGTGCCCTACACTGTTCTGACCGACCGCACTGGCACTCTTCGGTTGCCTGAGTGTCGACTCTCCCCGCGCTCAGGAAGTCGAGCCCGGGGGCGCCGCAGCCCCTGGTTCGGCGGCGCCGCCCCGGCTGGCCCTCCCGGGCCACCGGGGCGGTGGCTTTCGACCGGTGCCCGCTTCTGTAAGGATTGTGTTCGGAGGACGGGCCGGAGAGCTTACGGGCCGAGGGCACGGGAAACGTCGGGCACTAGCCGGGTGCGCCGAGAGACGAGATCTGCGGCGAAGGGGGTCTTCGTCAGGGGAACGGCGTGCCCGGCTCACGTCTCGTCCGCCAGAGGAAGCGAACCAACGAGCGAACGGGAGGGATCGGAAGCGTGGCTGCGGAACTGAGGAGCGAGCACGTCTCGAGCGACATCGCCGCGATCGAGGCGGAACTGACCCGCGTGGCCGAGGAGGACGTCGCCACGAAGGCAGCGCTGGCGGCCCTCGAGGAGGAGCGGGCGGCTGCGGAAGACCGCATCCGGCTCCTACGCCGGGCGGCGGACGAGTTCGAGCAGCGGCTCGAGGTCAAGCGACGGGAGCTCCGCGAGGCCCAGCACGACGAGTCCGAGGCGCGCTTCGAGGACGCGTTGCAGCAGCGGGCCGAGACGGCCGAGGCGTTCGCGAAGACGCTGCGGCAGGCGCTGGCGACGCTCGCCGCGCTCGACCGGTCGAGAAGCGACCTGCTGGCGAGGCGGGAGGCCCTGGAGACGTTTCGCTCGGAGGACGGCGGAGAGCCGGTCGACCTGCCCGACGAGCCGGAGTTCCGACCCGACGGCTGGGAGCGGCTCCTCGAGACGTTGCAGCGGGGCCCCGAGGGCCCGAGCGCCGATGCCGCGGCGGCAGCGGCCGCGCAGCAGCGGATCGAGGATGATCTCCTGAACGCAGCGGCCGAGGGCGGCCCGTGGGCACTGCAGAAGCTGCCGGAGCACCTGCGCGAGGAGGGCAGGCGCAGGCGTCAGGAGTACACGCGCGCGAGTCGGCTCGCCGGCCAGCGAGGAGCGGCCCCGGAGGAGTGAGCGGAATCCGCCCGGCCTTCCGATACGGTTGGCCCGAGCGGGCGTGGCGCAGCCTGGGGCTTCTCGTCGGCGGCGATTACGGACAAGCTCGGCTCCACGGGTGAGGAGCACGGCCCGGTCGCGAGGGGCCGTGCTCCGCGCCTCAGACGCTGCGCCGCATCGACGCCGGGCGCCTCTAGGCGGTCACCGCCGGCTCGGGCATCAGCCCGAGCTGTGTCAGCACCTGCACTTGGTCGTAGTAGAGGTGCTCCTCCACGATCTTGCCGGCGCGGACGCGGAACAGCTGGACGCCGCGACCGGAGAGGCGGCGGTTCGTCGCAGGGACGTCGCCGCCTGGGCCACTGAGCGTGCCCTCATGCGTCCCGTCGAAGGTGAAGCGCTGCACGCCCCACTCGCCGTCATAGATCTCGTCGTGGACCGTAAGCGCGGCGTCCGGGAACGCGCTCAGCCATGCCATCGCATACGCGACCGTCGCGTCGGCGCCCTCTGTACGAGCATCGCCAGGCGCCTCGAACACAACCTCGTCCGCGTAGGTCGCGCGCATCCTGGCTTCGTCGTGTGCGTTGAAGGCCTCAAGCGCTTCGGCCGCGACCTGCTTCGTGTCGGCCATCGGAACCTCCTTGCGTCGATTCGCACGAACATACAACCTGCGCTGGACGCGAGCAACTGGAGGCCTGTCCTGAAACGCGGAGACGAGGGAGTGCGCGTCGGCGAAACGTGCGGCGGCGCGAATGGAGATCCGCGCCGCCACTGACGGCGCTTACGCCTCGTGTGCCATCGCGAGGATTTCCTCGCGCGACTTCGTCCCGACCATGTCCGGGTGCTTCTCGAGGATGTGCTCTTCGGTGTTCGTGACGAGCTGGTCGTCGTCTTCGCCCCTTACCGTCTGGCCGCAAGGACAGTCGATCTCCTTCGCCATGCTGTGCTCCTTTCGTCTCGTCGGTCGTACCTCGGCGAACCTGATGGGAAATAACGGTTGGGTCAAGCAGCGGCGGCTTCGAGGGTGACGTGGTGTCCGAGTCGTTCGAGTTGGGCGACGAGTCGGCGGGTGGCCCGTTCGGGGTCGCGGCGGCTGAAGTAGTCGCCGCCTGCTTCGCGGTAGAGCTCGCCGGTTGTGAGCATGTGCCAGCAGGCGCAGAGGATCGAGTGTTTGACGGCGCCGAGCGCGCGCCCATGTCCGCGTCGCGGGCGCAGACGCTGATACTGGGCGCCGAGGTAAACGTCCTTCGTTCGTGTGGCGGCGAGCGCGGCCTCGGTCAGGGCCGTGTCGAGCCACTTCGAGCCCTGCCGGGTCTTGCCGGAGCGACGTTTGCCGGCGGAGCGGTCGTTGCCGGGGCACTGCCCGGCCCAGCTGGCGAGGTGGCGCTCGGATGGGAAGCGGCTCATGTCGGTGCCAATCTCGGCGAGCACTGACTCTGCGGTACGCCGCTGCACGCCGGGGATCGTGCAGAGCAGCTCAAGCGCTTTGGCGAAAGGGGCGAGCTGCTCCTCGATCCCGTCGGAGAGCAGGCCGATCTGCTCGTCGAGGAAGTCGAGGTGGGCGAGGATCGCTGAGACGATCAGCGCGTGCTGAGCGTCGAAGCGGCCGACCAGCGCTTCCTTGAGCGCCGGGATCTTCTTGCGCAACTTGCCTTTCGCGAGCTCGGCGAGCACCTCCGGGTCGGTGGTGCCGGCGACGAGCGCGTCCAGCATCGCCCGTCCGGAGACGCCGAGGATGTCGCTGGCGACGCAATCGAGCTTGATCCCGGTGTCCTCGAGGATCTTGTGCAGCCGATTCGCCTCGCGCTGGCGCTCGCCGATCTGCGCCTTGCGGTAGCGGGTCAGGTTGCGCAGCGCCCGGATCGGCTTCGGCGGCACGAAGCTCCGCTGCAACAAACCCGCCTCGAGCAGTTGGCACAGCCAGGCGGCGTCGGAGACGTCGGTCTTTCTGCCCGGCACCTGCTTGACGTGACGGGCGTTGACGAGGAGAAGGTCAAACTCGTCCTCCAGGATCGCCCAGACCGGCCTCCAGTAGACGCCGGTCGCCTCCATCGCGACCTGCGTCACCGCGTGCGCCTGCAGCCAGTCGCGCAGCGCCAACAGGCCGCGCACCGTCGTCTGAAACTCCGCCAGCTCCTGCGCCCGCTCACCGCGCCGGCCAGGCACGCGCACACACGCGGTCACCTGCGCCTTATGAACATCCAGTCCCGCAGCGCGCTCGACGATCGTCTCCATCTCGATGCCTCCTCTCCGACGACGCAACGGCGATCGTCGTCCGCGGAGCCTCAGCAACAGACGAGTCTGATGGGCGTGCTCGAAGGCAACAGTCCGGTGTACCGGGGAGACTCCAACGCCATGCTAAACACGGGCTCACAGGCACCATAGGCGGACGGCGTCGACGGACGACCCGCCGATCATCCCCCATTTCATCCGCCCGTGTGTGGCCACGCGGCGACCGTTGCTAAACGGAGTTGCGCACCAACACGTTATCGTCGTGCACGGCTCAACCCTCGAGGAGGACAGAATATGGCACAGGTGCTTTCCACGGCATGGATCGTTCCAGGTAAGACCGAACGGCTGCGCGACTGGTATCGCGAGCTCAACGAGCGCAAGCACGAGTCGCTGGAGACTCTCCAGAACGAAGGCGTCCGGCAGGAGGCAGCTTTCATCTTGCCCACCGAACACGGCGAGCTCCTGTGCGTCTTCATCGAGGTGGACGACATGGAGACTGCGAACGAGGCGTTCTTCTCGTCTCCGTTCGAGGTCGACCGAGAGCATCGGCAGGTGATGGATGAGTGCACGGTCGGTGGCGCTTCGGGCCGCGCCTACGGAGAACTCATGTTCACGCTCCAGAACCCGCACGGCCGCGTGACTCGCGCGTAGACGTCGATTCGAGCCACCCTGACTCCGCGCGGGGCACGGAGTCGAGGAGCCTGACCGTGTATGGGTGCCGTGGCTCGTCGAGCACACGAGAGGTTGGTCCATCTTCCACGA
>JBBSIG010000027.1:0-17132 GCA_038232215.1 Gaiellales bacterium
AGAGTGCAGCAGCACTTGAGCGGCAAGCGGATTCGGCAGCGCGTCGTCGTGCCGCGCAAGCTCGTCAACCTCGTCGTCGGGTAGGCGCCGGCGAGGCGCCCGCGTGCGCCTCTCGTGACAGAGACGGTACGGACACGTGACGTTTTCGTTGTCACACTGGACGACATGCCGAGCATGCCGATCTCACGCCGCCATGCCCTCGTGGCCGTCGCTGCGCTCGTGCTCGCGCTCGTCCTGGCCGGGCGTCTCGCACGGGGAGCCGGCGCTCCGCCGCCCGCGCGCGTCCTTCCGGCGGCTGCTGTCCGAGGGACGACGCCGAAGGCGCTTCTCGTCGTCGACGTCGTGGGAGCGGTCCGGCGGCCGGGCCTCTACCGGCTCCGTACGGGCGCTCGCAACGCCGACGCGATCGCCCGCGCCGGAGGCGCCACACGGCGCGCCGAGCTCGAGCTCGTCAACCTCGCGGCACCGGTGTCCGACGGCATGCAGATCGTCGTGCCGCGCCGGGGCGCCACAGGCGGAGCGCAGCCGGCTGCCGGGAGCGCGGCCGGTCCCGTGCACCTGAACAGCGCCACGCTCGAGCAGCTCGACACGCTTCCGGGCGTCGGCCCCATCACGGCACAGAAGATCCTCGACTACCGGACCGAGCACGGCTCCTTCAGGACCCTCGACGAGCTCGACGCCATCCCGGGCATCGGACCGGCTCGGCTCGAGCAGCTTCGCGAGGCCGCCGCCCCGTGAGCCGCCTGCTCCGATGCTGGCCGCACCTGCTCGCAGGTGCGCTCTGCACGGGCATGGCCTGTGCCAACGCGGTGCCGGCGGAGGGGGCGTGGGTTGCGGCTTCGGCGGTCGGCGTCGCGTCGGCCTCCGTCCTGGCTCCGCGGTCTGCGCGCGTCGTGCTCTTCGGTGCCGCCCTCGCTCTCGCGGGCCTCTGGTGGGGGAGCGTGCGCCTCGACGCGCTCGCCCGTAGCAGCCTCGTCGCCGAGGCGGGCACGGCCGGCAGAACAACGGCGGTCGTGACCGGCCCGGCGCGCACAGGTCGGTTCGGGCTCCGTGTGCCCGCGCAGGTGCGCCGCTTTCGCTCGCTCGTCGTGCGGGAGCGGGTCCTGCTCGAGCTGCCCCTCGGCCGCGCGCCTCCGCAGGGCGGTGTCCTCGACCTTCTCGCCGAGATCAGGCTGCCGCACGGGCCCCGAAACGGGTTCGACGAGCGTGCCTGGCTCGGTCGTCAGGGGATTCACGTCGTGCTTCGCGGCGACCGCTGGCGCCTGGTAGGCAGGCGCGGAGGCGTCTGGGGCCTCGCAGATCGTCTACGCAGCCGCCTGCTGCGCTCGACCGGCCTGGGCCTGGAAGGCGAGCGGCGGGCGGTGCTCGAGGGGGTCGTGCTCGGCGAGGACGGCGGCCTCTCGGAGGAGCTCCGTCAGCGCTTCCGGGCGTCCGGCCTCTTTCACCTGCTGGCCGTCTCGGGTCAGAACGTGGCGCTCGTCGCCGGAGCGGCGCTCCTGCTCGGCTGGCTCCTCGGGATGGAGCGGTGGCTGGCCGAGCTCGGCGCACTGGCGGGCATCGCCGGGTACGTGCTCGCCGTCGGCGCACAGCCCTCTGTCGTCCGGGCGGGAGTCGCCGGCTCGCTGGGGTCGCTCGCCTGGCTCGCGGCTCGCGAGCGGGACCGCTGGTACTTCCTGCTCCTCGGCGCGTTCGTGCTCCTGGCCTGGAATCCGGCCACCGTCCGTGACCCGGGCTTCCAGCTCTCGTTCGCGGCCGTGGCTTCGATCTTCACCCTCGTTCCGCGCTTGCGGCGACGGCTCGAGGGCTACCCGCTCCCGCCCGGGCTCGGCGCGGTCGTCGCCGTGTCGGCCGCGTGCGGCGCCGTGACCGCGCCGATCGTGTGGCTCCAGTTTCACGCGATCCCGGTGCTGACCGTGCCCGCGAACGCGATCGCCGCGCCGGCCATGGTGCCGCTGCTCGGGCTCGCGCTCGCGGGAGCGATGCTCGCTCCGGTCTCCCCCGGGGCGGCAGCAATGCTCGCCTGGCTGAACGGCTGGTGCGCGGCCTATCTCGCCGCGTGCGCACGGCTCGTCGGCGGGCTGTCGTTCGCGCAGGTGACGTCCACGTCCGGGCTCGCGCTGCTCGTGGGCGGCCTGCTCGGTGTCGTCCTGCTCGTCCGGCTGCCGCGTGGCCCGAGAGTCGTGCTGGCCGGGCTGGCGGCGCTCGTCCTGCTCGTCGCCCTCGCGCTGAGCTGGAGCCCTCGCCCGGCGGCCCCTCCCTTCGTCTCGGGCTTGCGGATCACGTTCCTGGACGTGGGCCAGGGCGACGCGGAGCTGCTCCAGGTGCCCGAGGGCGCCGTGCTCGTCGATCAGGGACCGCCCGAGGCGAACGTCGTGCGTCAGCTTCGCCGCCTCGGCGTCCGGCGGTTGGCAGCGCTCGTCGTCACGCACGTCCATCGAGACCACGTCGGCGGAGCGTCGTCCGTCCTCGCTCGCGTGCCGGTCGACTTCCTCCTCGATCCGCTCGAGCCCACCGCGAACCCGTTCGAGCGAGCCGCGCTCGCCGAGGCTCGCCGCCGCCGTGTGCCGATCGTGGCCGCGCGAGCAGGCTCCGAGTACCGACTGGGGCGGCTTCGGATCCGCGTCCTGTGGCCGGACGGAGTAGGGATGCGCGGCGAGGATCCACACGACCACGCCGTCGTCCTGCTCGTCTCCTACGGCGAGATCGACGCGCTGCTGACGGCGGATGCGGAGTCGCCGATCACGCTTCCGCTCCATCCGCCCCCCGTGGAGATCCTGAAGGTGGCGCATCACGGCTCGGCGGACTCGGGCCTGCCGAGCCTGCTCGGCGAGCTGCGCCCCAGGGTGGCGGTCATCTCGGTCGGGGCTCGAAACGACTACGGACATCCGAGACGCTCGACTCTCGCGGCGCTCGAGCAGGTCCCCGGTCTGGCGCTCTACCGGACGGATCTCGACGGATGGGTGACGCTCGACACGGACGGCCGCTCGCTCTCCGTCAGGTCGGCGCGCTGACTACCCTCTGCAGTCGTGGCCGCGCTGAAGCCCGTCTACCTGCTCGCCGGCAGCGACCGGCCGAAGATCGACGTGGCGCGGGCTCGCCTGCGGGCTCGCTTTCAGTCCGAGGCGGTCGAGCAGCTAAGCGCGCAACAGAGCTCCGGCGAGGACGCCGTCGCCGCCTGCAACGCGCTCGGGCTCTTCGGCGACGGCGAGCGGCTGATCCTCGTGGAGGACGTCGACCGCTGGAAGGCAGGCGACGTGAAGGCGATCGCCGGCTATCTCGAGTCGCCGGCGCCCCTGACGGTGCTCGCCTTAGTCGGCGAGGAGAGCAAGCGCGACGGCGCCCTCGCGAAGGTCTGCGCGAAGGTCGGGGAGCTGCTCGTCTTCGACGTGCCGAGGCGCAAGCTGGCCGAGTGGGTCGCGACCCAGTTCAGGGCGGCGGGCGCCGACGCGGATTCGGCCGCCTGTCGCGCCCTCGTCGAGGCCGTGGGCGAGAACGTCTACGCCCTCGCGACCGAGGTCGACAAGCTCGTGACGTGGGCCGGCGGAGCCCCGATCGGCGAGCAGGAGGTGGAGCAGCTGGCAGCGACGTGGGGCGACGCCCCGCCGTGGGCGCTCACCGACGCCTGGGGCCGTCGGGACGTCGGAGCCGTTCTCGCCGCCGCCGAGGCGACCCTCGAGCGTGAGGCAGGACCGCGCTCGGGCGCTCTCGCCCGCCTCGCCGGTCTGCTCAGCAACCACGTTAGCCTGGTGCGAGCTTGCCAGGATCTCGCCTCCGAGGGTGTCTCGCCGCAGGTCGCCGCCGGGCGGCTCAAGAAGCGGCCCTATCCCGTTCAGAAGGCGTTCGGCCAGGCCTCGAGCTTCGGAGCCGACGAGCTGCGCGAGGCCGTCGTCCGGATCGCCCGGCTCGATCTCGCCCTGAAGGGCGGCTCGAGGCTTCCGGCCGATCTCGAGCTCGAGCGAGCGCTCGTGGACGTTACGCGTCCGGCCGCGGTCGGCGGCGGCAAGCGCTAGGCCCTCAGGAGGAGGTACGTGCGATCCGCGAGGCCTGCGCCTTGCGGCGGGCCGCGGCGTTCTTGTGGATCGCTCCGCGCGAGGCCGCCCGGTCGATCCAGCGGACGAGCTCACGATGCTCGGCCGCGACGCTCTCGGTGTTGCCGCTCGCGGCAGCGGTCTGCAGCCGCCTCGTCAGCGTCTTGACCGTCGACCGGTAACGGAGGTTCTGCAGCCGCTCACGGGCGGCTGAGCGAACACGTTTCTTCTGCTGCTTGATGTTCGGCATCTGGAGAAAGGCGCGGGAAGACGACTGCGCCGCGCGCGATCCTAGCAAAGGCCACCTCGACCACCGTTGCGTCGGGGCCGCCGCGAGCCTAGCCCGAGGCTGGGCTATCGAGTTAGCTCGAGTAGACTTGGTGGTGAGTCAGAAGAACGCAATGAGCGCGCTCGGTCTCCAGCACGAGCTCGGCCCTGCCAGCTACGACAGAGCGTGGCTGATGCTGCACAAGCTGGGGAAGGCGATGCGCGGCCCGGCCGCGCCAAGCTGAAGGGTGTCGTCGAGGCGGATGAGACGTACGTCGGCGGCGCCGAGGTGGAAGACGAAGAGGGGCCTGCGAAGCCCGGCCGTGGCTCGCGGAAGAACATGAAGGTCGTGGTCGCAGTCGAGGGGTTCCCGAGCCAACGCGGCGTACCGGTCTTTGGCACAACGCGGATCCGGATCGTGCGCGACGTGAAGGCTGAGACGCTGCTCGACTTCAGCACCGACGTGATCGAGCCGGGACTCGGCACCCATCAGGGCTCGGCGCAGAAGTGGCACCTCGACTACGACCTCGATGAGTTCAGCTTCCGCTTCAACCGCCCCGGCTCGCGTAAGCGCGGCCTACCCTTCTACCGTCGTCTCGAAGGCGCGGTTGCGACTCCGCCGCTTCCCTACGGTGCCGTTCACGCGCGTGGCGCCGTCGAGCGCGCGACGCGGCGCGCGCGGAAGGCAGCGCTCGCAGCATGATCGTTCTCTTCCCAGCCCTTGTCCTCGTCGCCGCTCTTCTTGTCTGGCGCGGACGGTCGGCGCCAGTCTCCCCCGCCGCAGAAGGATGGCGCTGGTTCGTCGGCTGGGCGGTGGCCGGTGCTGTCCTCGCGTTCGGCTTCCTGACCGGCTTCAGCATCGGCCTCTTCATCCTGCCCCTGGCAGCAGTGCTTCTCATCTGGGTCGCGCGCTCTGCCCCTCGTCCCACCGAAGCCCTCGGCTTCCTCGAGGGCATCGGGGCGACGCTTCTGCTCGTTGCCTTCCTGAACAGCGACTACGCGCCATGCCCCGCGCACGGGGGGTTCTCCCTCCCTGCGGGAAGCCCGCCAGGTTCGTCGGTTTCCTGCGGAGGCTTCGACCCCCTGCCGTGGCTTATCGGGGGTATTGTCTTCAGCGGTTTCCCACTGCTCGGCTACGCCGTCCTTCGCCTACGCAAGAGGGCGCCGCCCGCGTAGCTCGGGCCTCAACCTCACTGGCGCCAACTCGGTAGCCCGCACCGGAAAAAGCGCGCGTGTCAGTGTCGCGGGCGTGACGATTTCCAGGCACGGAAGCCGGCGGGCGGCCACCCTATACTCGCCGCGTGGAAGCCCGGGCCTCCGGCCGCCGGCTGGCCTGGTCGACGGCGATCTTCTCGCTCGCCACGGGCCTCTCCCGCATCCTCGGCCTCGTCCGCGAGGTGGTCGTGAAGTACTACTTCGGCACGAAGGGCCTGATCAACGTGTTCGAGGTCGCGTTCCTCGTCCCGAACACGGTCCGGGCGCTCGTCGCCGACGCGGCGCTCTCCTCCGCGTTCGTGCCGGTCTTCGGCGAGCTGCTCGAGAAGGGCGAGCGCAAGCGCGCCTGGCGCGTCGCCTCGAGCCTGTTCTGGCTGATGCTGCTCGGCCTCGGCGCGCTGACGGCGCTGTTCATCCTCGCCGCTCCGGTCGTGATGCAGGTCTTCGGCTACCGCGGCTCCGACCAGGAGCTCGCGGTCGGGCTCTCGCGCGTGCTCTTCCCGATCGTGGCGCTGCTCGGCGTCTCCGGGATCGTGGTCGGGATCCTCAACAGCTACGAGCACTTCTCGGTGCCCGCCCTCACGCCCGTGTTCTGGAACCTCGCCATCATCGCCGGGCTCGTACTCGGAATCTCGCGCGCCGACACGACGGGGGGAAAGCTCTACGTCTACGCGGCGGCGATCGTGGTCGGGACCGTGATCCAGGTGCTCCTGCCCGTGCCCTGGCTACGAGGCCGGGACGGTCGCCTGCAGCTCCTGATCGACTGGCGCGACCCCGCGGTCAGGCAGGTGTTCGCGCTGATGGTGCCCGTCACGCTCGGCCTCGGCCTGATCAATCTCAACGCGCTCGTCGACTCGTTCTTCGCCGCGCGACTGATCGACGCGTTCCAGGCCCCGAGTGCCATCAACTCGGCCTTCAGGCTCTACGTCCTCCCGCAGGGAATGTTCTCGGTCGCCGTCGCGACGGTCCTCTTTCCCTCCCTCGCCCGGCTCGCCTCGCGCGGGGACCTGGACGGGTTCCGACACACGGTCGGGACCGGGCTCCGGCAGATCGCGTTCCTGCTCGTCCCGGCGAGCGTCGCCTCCGCCGTGCTCGCCGAGCCGATCGTGCGGGTCGTCTACCAGCGGGGGGAGTTCACTCCCGACCAGACGCCGGTCGTGGCCGGAGCGCTCGCGGCCTTCGCCCTAGGACTGACCTTCAACGGCACGATGCTGATGCTGAACCGGGCCTTCTTCAGCCTGCAGTCGCCGTGGGTGCCGGCCGGGATCGCCTTCGGGAACCTGGGCCTGAACGCCGCGCTCGACGGCGCCTTCTACCGGCTCGGGGTGTGGGGCCTTCCTCTTGCCACGTCGGTCGTCAACATCGCGGGAACCGCGGCCCTGCTCGTGTTCCTGCGCCGCCGGATCGGGCGGATCGAGTTCGGCGAGACGGCTCGCGCGACCGTGAAGATCGTGGCCGCCTCGGCCGTGCTCGCAGTAGTCTCCTTCGCGGTCTGGCGCTCGCTCGAGGCCGGGCTCGGACGCTCGTTCCCGGCCGCCGCCGCCTCGCTCGGGGCGGCGCTCGTCGCCGGCGGGATCGCGTACCTGCTTTCCTGCCGTTTGCTCGGGGTTCGCGAGCTGGACGCGTTGCTAACGTTGCGCAGCCGTCTCCGCAGACGTTGACATGCCATGCCGCAGGAGCAAATACGCAACTTCTCGATCATCGCGCACATCGATCATGGCAAGTCGACGCTCGCCGATCGCATCCTGCAGCTGACGGAGACCGTCGCGCCGCGCGACATGCGCGCGCAGGTGCTCGACTCGATGGAGCTCGAGCGGGAGCGCGGGATCACGATCAAGGCGCAGGCCGTGAGGGTCGTCTGGAAGGGCTACCAGCTCAACCTGATCGACACGCCCGGGCACGTCGACTTCACTTACGAGGTGTCCCGCTCGCTCCAGGCCTGCGAGGGCGCCGTGCTCGTCGTCGACGCGGCGCAGGGAATCGAGGCGCAGACGCTCGCGAACGCGTATCTCGCGATCGAGAACGACCTCGAGATCGTCCCGCTCGTGAACAAGATCGATCTCCCGCAGGCGGACCCCGACGGCGCCTCCGCCGAGGTCGCGGACCTGATCGGCGAGGACGCCGCCCGCGTCCTGCGTATCTCGGCCAAGACGGGCGAGGGAGTCGACGCGGTGCTCGACGCCATCGTCGAGCGGGTGCCGGCTCCCGCCGGCGATCCGGCCGCGCCCGCCCGCGCGCTCGTCTTCGACAGCTCGTACGACCAGTACCGGGGCGTGGTCGCCTTCGTCCGCGTCGTCGACGGCTCGTTCGAGACGCGCGAGCCGCTGCGCGCAATGGCGCTCGGCACGCGCTTCGAGGCCGAGGAGCTCGGCTTCTTCTCGCCGACGCGCCGGGAGACCGCCCGCCTCGAGGCAGGCGAGGTCGGCTACGTGATCACCGGCCTCAAGGACGTGTCGAAGCTCCGCGTGGGGGACACGCTCACGTCGGAGGCCCGGCCGGCCGCCGAGCCCCTGCCGGGCTACAAGGACGTGAAGCCGATGGTCTTCGCCGGTCTCTTCCCGACCGACTCGGACGACTACCCCGATCTCCGCGACGCCCTCGAGCGGCTGAAGCTCAACGACGCCGCCCTCTTCTACGAGCCCGAGACCTCGCAGGCGCTCGGCTTCGGCTTCCGCTGCGGCTTCCTCGGCCTGCTGCACATGGAGATCGTCCGGGAGCGGCTCGAGCGGGAGTTCGATCTCGATCTCCTCGTCACGGCGCCGAACGTCGCCTACCGGGTGAAGCCGCCCTACGGTGACTGGGTCGAGGTGCACAGCCCCGCCGACATGCCGGGCGAGGTGGAGGAGGTGGAGGAGCCGTACATCGAGGCGTCGATCATCGTGCCGAAGGAGTTCGTCGGCGCGGTGATGGAGCTCTGCAACGATCGACGCGGCCGCTTCGACCAGCTCGAGTACCTCTCGGAGCAGCGCGTGCACCTGACGTACGAGCTGCCGCTGGCGGAGATCGTGCTCGACTTCTTCGACCAGCTGAAGTCGCGCACGCGTGGGTACGCGAGCTTCGACTACGACCTCGCGGGCTTCCGGCAGGGGCAGCTCGTCCGCGTCGACGTCCTCGTCGCGGGCGAGCCGGTCGATGCGCTCTCCCTGATCGTGCACCGCGAGGGCGCGTACGAGCGCGGCCGGCTGCTCGTGGAGCGGCTGCGCGAGGAGATCCCGCGTCAGTTCTTCGACGTGGCGATCCAGGCGGCGATCGGCTCGCGCGTGATCGCGCGCGAGACCGTCAAGGCGCGTCGCAAGGACGTGCTCGCGAAGTGCTACGGCGGCGACATCACCCGCAAGCGGAAGCTGCTCGAGAAGCAGAAGAAGGGCAAGAAGCGGATGAAGCAGGTGGGGATGGTCGAGGTTCCGCAGGAGGCGTTCCTCGCCGTCCTCAACCTGAACGGCGAGCGCCGATGAACGGCTCGGTCCGGCACCTCTACGTCCACCTGCCCTTCTGCGCGCACCGCTGCGGCTACTGCGACTTCGTGACCGTCGTCGGACGGAGCGGACAGCACGCCGCCTACGTCGACGCCCTGCTGGCGGAGCTCGAGCTCGGGCGAGCCGAGCTGGCGGACGGGCTCGAGACCGTCTTCCTGGGCGGCGGCACGCCCACGTTCACGGAGCCGGGCGAGCTCGCGCGCCTGCTCGCCGGCCTGCCCTCCGCGGCCGAGGTCACGGTGGAGGCGAACCCGGAGACGCTGACGCCGGCGCTCGCCGAGCTGCTCGTCGCGTGCGGCGTCACGCGAGTCTCGCTCGGCGCCCAGACCTTTCAGCCGCAGCTGCTCGAGACGCTCGAGCGCCGCTGCCGACCGGACGACGTCCGGCGCGCGTTCTACGCTCTCCGTGCTGCCAATGCAGACAACATCTCACTCGACCTGCTCTACGGCATCCCGGGCCAGAGCGCCGCCGCTCTCGAGCGCGACCTCGACGAGGCGCTCCGACTGGAGCCCGAGCACCTCTCGTACTACGAGCTCGAGGCGAAGCCCGGGACACGCTTCACGCACGCGCACGGGGCCGAGCTCGCGCGCCAGGCCGAGGCGCTGGAGGACTCGTTCGAGCACGTCGTCGAGCGGCTCGAGGGCGCCGGCTACCGCTGGTACGAGACGGCGAGCTTCTGCCGGGAGCGGGGGGACGCGGGCGGACGCGATCTCAGGGCGCGACACAACCTCGCGTACTGGCTCGGCCGTGACTACCTCGGCCTCGGCGTCGGAGCCGTGTCGACGGTCCGCGGGCTGCGGCGGAGGACGACTCCGCGCCTGTCGCTCTATCTCGCTGCGCTCGCGCGCGGCGAGCGCCCGCCGGGTGAGCTCGAGGCGCTCGACGACGAGGTTCGCGATCGTGAGCGGGTCATGCTCGGGCTGCGGCTGGACGAGCCGCTCTCGCTCGACGGCCTCGCGGACGCGGTCGACCGGCCGGCGCTTGCCAGGCTGGAGCGGCTCGGGCTCGCGCGGCTCGTGGCCGGTCCGAGCGGCGAGGACGCGCTGGAGCTCACGGCGCGCGGCCGCTTCCTCGGCGGCGGCGTCACGGCGGAGCTGATCGCGTGAAGAGCGAGCGCGGGGGGTAGCCTCCGCGGGCATGGACGAGGGCGCGGTCGAGCTGACGCCGAGGCAGCGGGAGATCCTGCGGCGCGTCGTCGAGGAATACGTCGCGACCGGGCAGCCGGTCGGCTCCAAGAGCCTCGTGGAGCGGACGACCCTGGTCGTGTCGTCATCGACCGTTCGCAACGAGCTCGCAGAGCTGGAGTCGCTGGGCCTGCTGACCCACCCGCACACCTCCGCGGGGCGGGTCCCCACGGACAGCGGCTACCGATTTCACGCGCACGCGCTGCTCAAGCGGCTCGAGCCGCGCCCGACGCCGCTCGGCTTCGACCTCTCCGCGATGCAGAGCGAGGTCGAGGCGGCGCTCGAGGCCACCACGGAGATGCTCTCGCAGGTCACGCGCCTGCTCGCGCTCGTCTCTGCGCCGGCGCTCGAGACGACGAGCGTCCGCCACGTGGAGGTCCTGCTGCTACAGCCGCAGGTCGTGATCGTCGTCGTGATCACGTCGACCGGCGGGGTGACGAAGCGTGTGATAGCCGTGGACGAGCCGGTCGATCTCGGCGTCGCGAGCTGGGCGGCGGAGTACCTGAACGAGCAGGTCGCCGGGCTCCAGCTCGGAACCCGCCTGCTCCGCCAGCGCTTCGAGGATCCGGGCCTCTCGGCCAGCGAGCGCGCCTTCCTCACCGTCCTCCGTCCGGCGTTCACGGAGCTGGTCCACGCGGAGCAGCGGCTCTACGTCGGCGGTGCGGCCGGTCTCCTGGACGACGTCAGGGCCGAGGAGCTCGGGGCGTACAGGCGCCTGCTGGAGGTGCTCGAGAAGCGCGCCGCCCTGCTGGAGATCCTGAGCGACGCGCTCGACCCGCGGGGGCCGTTCGTCCGCGTCGGCTCGGAGCTCGCCCACCCCGCCCTGCTCGACGTGGCGCTCGTCGGCTCGTCGTACGGACTCGCGCACCAGACCCTCGGGGCGGTGAGCCTGCTCGGTCCCCTGCGGATGGACTACGACAAGGCGATTCGCACCGTGCGGGGGGCCGCGCTCGAGCTCTCGCGCTTCGTCGAGGAGGTTTACGAGGAGCGCTGAGCCCGGAGCGAGCGGGACTCAGCCGGGGCGCTCGTCGAAGCGCTCGAGGCCGTCGTCGGGAAGCGTCTCCCACGGCGCGAGCGAGCGGACGAAGATGTGCGCGCCGGGCTTCTGCGCGACGGGGTCGTCCAGCGCGCTCAGGCGCACGCTCGCGTGCTCCGAGTCGGGCCAGCCGCCGCCGAACAGGTTCGAGCCGCAGACCGAGCAGAACGTCTTCGCCGTCCCCTCGGCCGGCCGGTAGGTGCTGAGGAGCTCCCGGCCGGCGAGGATCGCGACGTCCTCGGAGCGCGCGCGCCCGCTCGCGGTGCCGACTCCGCCCGCGATCTTCTTGCAGTTCGTGCAGTGGCAGAACGAGAGCCGCTCGAACGGCTGCTCCACCTGGAAGCGGACGCCTCCGCAGAGGCAGCTACCGCGCACACTCGCCACGGCCCGAGCTTACTCCGCGGAGCCAGGGGGTGGGCGGGCAGCGTGTGCCGAGGCCGCTACCCTTGCTCCCGTGGCGACCACGGAACGCGATCTGTACGAGCTGCTCGGCGTCGAGCGGAACGCGGGCGACGGCGAGATCAAGCGCGCGTTCCGGCAGCTCGCACGCGAGCTGCATCCCGACGTCTCCGGGGCCCCGGACGCGGAGGCCCGGTTTCGCGAGGTCGCCGAGGCGTACGAGGTGCTCTCGAACGCGGAGCGGCGGCAGCTCTACGACCGGTACGGCCACGCGGGGCTGCGGAGCGGAGGCTTCACTCCGGGCAGCTTCGACTTCGGCAGCCTCTCGGACATCTTCTCCGCCTTCTTCGGCGACGACGTGCTCGGCGGGCAGCCGGGTGGCCGCAGAGCGCGCGGCGCCGACCTCGCCGCCCAGGTCGAGCTCGAGCTCGTCGAGGCTGCGCGCGGCGTCAGGCGAGAGGTGCCCCTGCGGGTCACCGTCGAGTGCGGACGCTGCGGCGGGGACGGCGCGGAGCCCGGCACGGCGGTGACGACCTGCCCGACCTGTCGTGGGAACGGGCGCGTGCAGCAAGTCTCGCGCAGCGTCTTCGGCGAGTTCGTCCGCACGCAGGGCTGCCCGACGTGCTCGGGCACGGGCCGTAAGGTCGAGCAGCCGTGCACCGAGTGCCGGGGCGCCGGGCAGGTGGTCGAGGAGCGCTCGCTCGAGGTGGACGTGCCGGCTGGCATCCACGACGGTCAACGGATCCGTCTGTCGGGCGAGGGGCACGCCGGCGTCCTCGGCGGGCGGGCGGGCGACGTCTACGTCGAGGTGCGGGTTCGGCCCGACCCCCGCTTCGTTCGGGAGGGCAACGACGTCTTCACGACGTGCGACCTCACGATCACGCAGGCCGCGCTCGGCGCGACGGTGACCGTCCCGACGCTCGACGGCGAGACGGAGCTCGAGTTCAGGCCGGGCACGCAGCCCGGGGAGATCCGGGTCCTGCCAGGACGAGGGATGCCGGTGCTGCAGGGCTTCGGACGCGGAGACGAGCGCGTGCTCGTGAACGTCCTCGTTCCCCGCCAGCTGACCGGTGAGCAGCGGGGCCGGCTCGAGGAGTTCGAGCGCTCGACGAGCGAGGCGAACTACCGGCAGGACGAGGGGTTCTTCGAGAAGCTGAAGAGCGCGTTCCGCTGAGCGAGCTGCGACGAGTCTCCGTGAGCGTCTCCGCCGCGCGAGCCGAGGAGGCCCGGGCCGGCATGCTCGAGCTCTTCCCCGCCGGGTTCGAGGAGATCGAGCAGGCGGACGGCGTCGAGCTCGCCGCGTACACCGACTCGAGCGGAGAAGAACGCCTGTGGCACGCGTTCGGCGGCGGTCTCTCCCGGCCCGTCGAGAGCGGTTGGGAGGAGCGTTGGCGTCAGTTTCACCGCCCGGTCCGGGTGGGCGCGCTGTGGGTCGGGCCGCCGTGGGAGTCGCCGCCGGACGGAGCCACGGCGGTCGTGATCGACCCGGGACGGGCGTTCGGCACGGGAGCGCACGCCACCACGCGCCTCTGTCTGGCGCTGCTCGCCGAGGATCCGCGTGGGAGCCTGCTCGACCTCGGCTGCGGCTCGGGCGTGCTCGCGATCGCGGCCGCGAAGCTCGGCTTCCGACCCGTGACCGCGCTCGATCTCGACCCGCAGGCGGTCGAGGCGACGGAGCGAAACGCCGAGGCGAACGAGGTGACGGTCGCGGTTCGCAGGGTCGACGTGCTCGCCGATCCGCTGCCGAGGGCCGACGTCGTGGTCGCGAACATCACGGTCGCGGCCGTGGGCGGGCTCGCCGAGCGCGTCGAGTGCGATCGGCTGGTCACCTCCGGCTATCTCGAGGTCGACGCCCCGAGGCTGTCCGGCTTCCGGCAGGCGCGCCGCGTCGTGGCGGAGGGCTGGGCGGCCGACCTGCATCGCGCAGAGCGGTAGAGTCACGCCCCCGATGGCGAGCTTCTCCGTCCGCTTTCTCGGCTGCAAGGTGGCCCAGACCGACGCGCGCGAGG
Organism: Gaiellales bacterium; assembly: GCA_038232215.1. GTDB lineage: Bacteria > Actinomycetota > Thermoleophilia > Gaiellales > Gaiellaceae > JBBSIG01. The sequence goes on from JBBSIG010000027.1 coordinate 13,615, forward strand.
TCCGCGAGCGCCTCGTTCGGGACGGCCACGTGGAACGGGCCGAGGGCGGGGTGGACGTCGCCGTCGTCACGAGCTGCTGCGTGACGCGCGAGGCAGTCGGGAAGTCGCGCCAGGCCGTCGCCCGGGCGGCGCGGACGCATGGCCGCGTCTACGTCACGGGCTGTGCCGCGAGGCTGCCGGGCGACGCGTTCGCCGGGATGCCCGAGAACGTCGTCGTGGTCGCACGCACGGGCGGGGAGGCGGCCGCCTTCGTCGCCGGTGACGTCGGCGCGATCGGCTGCGTCCAGGCCGACGTCGGGTCCGATCGCGTCCGCGCGTTCGTCAAGGTGCAGGACGGCTGCAGCTTCGCGTGCTCGTTCTGCGTGATCCCGGCCGTTCGCGGCGCCTCGCGCAGCCGCGCGGCCGCCGCGGTGCTGGACGAGATCGACCGTCGCGTCGCCGGGGGTCGGCGCGAGGTCGTCCTGACGGGGATCAACCTTGGCTGCTATCGCGACCGCCGGGCGGGCTACGGGCTGCCGCGCCTCGTGCGGGAGGCGGCAGCGCGCCCGGGCCTCGAGCGCCTGCGCCTGTCCTCCGTCGAGGTCAACCACCTGGGGCCGGAGCTCGTGGCGGCCCTCCGAGAGACGCCCACGGTGTCGCGCCATCTGCACGTGCCGCTGCAATCCGGCGACGACGCCATCCTGCGCGCGATGGGCCGCCGCTACACCGTCTCGACGTTCCTGCGCAGGCTGCGGCCGCTCGCGGACTTCAACCTCACGACGGACGTGATCGTCGGCTTTCCCGGCGAGAGCGAATCTGCATTCGAGAACACCTTGCACGCGGTCGCCGAGGCGGGGATCACCAAGGTGCACGTGTTCCCGTACTCGCCGCGCCCCGGCACGGTGACGGCGGGTGAGGACACCGTCTCGCCCGCGGTGAAGAAGGAGCGCGCGGCGCGGCTCCGCGCGGCCTCGGACGAGGCCTGCCTCGCCCGCTGGCGCGCGAAGGTCGGCCGCGAGGACCTCGTGCTGATCGACCGCCCCGGTCGCGGCTACGGCGACGACTACTCGCCCTGGCTCCTGGACGGGCAGGTGGGCGAGCTCGTCCGGGCGCGGGCGCGCGCGGTGAGCGAGGAGGGGATCCTCGCTGCCTGACGACTGTCTCTTCTGCAGGCTGGCCGCGGAGGGCGACCACGTGCTCGAGGGCGACGGGTTCGTGGCCGTCCGGGACATCGAGCCGAAGGCGCAGACGCACCTGCTCGTGCTGCCGAAGCGCCACGTGCCCACCCTCCGCGAGGTCGGGGAGTTCCCGGCCGACGAGGCGAAGCGGATGCTCGACTTCGTCGCCGAGACTGCCCGCTCGGTCGGGCTCGAGGACTACCGGGTGCTCGTCAACGTCGGCGAGAGCGCGGGCCAGACCGTGTTCCATCTGCACTGGCACGTCCTCGGCGGGTCGGTGGAGGAGCTTCCCGAATGAGCCTGCTCGCCCGCATGGAGGACGAGCTGCGGCAGGCGCGGCTCGCCCGGGACGAGGAGCGGCGCGATGCGCTGTCGCTCCTGCTCGCGAGCCTGCGCTCGGCCGAGAAGGAGCTGCAGCGCCCCCTCTCCGACGACGAGGAGCTGCAGGTGCTGCAACGCGAGCGCAAGCGGCGCCAGGAGGCCGCGGAGGCGTTTCGCGCGGGCGATCGGCCCGAGCAGGCGGCGGCCGAGGAAGGGGAGCTCGCCGTCCTGTCGGAGTTCATGCCGGAGCCGCTCGGCGAGGAGGAGCTGGAGGAGATCGTCGACGACGCGATCGCGGACAACGGCGCCACCAGCATGCGCGACTTCGGCCGCGTCATGGCCGACGTGATGCCCCAGGTGTCGGGGCGGGCCGACGGCTCGGCCGTCAGCCAGCTCGTGCGCGAGAAGCTCGCCTAAGGGCCTGTCGGAGAAGGCGGCTCGGATCGCCAACGCGGGTAGTCGCCGGGAGACAGCAGGAGCGGTGGCAAGGCGAAGAGCTACGAGGAGCGAAGCAAGGAGGAGCTGCTCCAGCAGGCGCGGAAGGTCGCCGTCGAGGGTCGCTCGAAGATGAGCAAGGAGGAGCTCGCGAAGGCGCTCAGGAACCACTGATCGTCCGGCGCCGTGCTCCGCTCGGCGGCGCGCTCGGCCGGATCGGCCGGGGGCCGAAGGAGGTGCCCGCACCTACACTGGGCGCCGTGCAGGACGTTCTGGACGTCTCGAACGACGTCGCCGCCGAGCTTGCCGGGATCGGCGACGGGATGCTCGGCGCCTTGCGCGAGCGTCTTCGCTGCACGATCCGCCTGCGAGGGAACCGGCTCACGATCGAGGGCGACGACGCGCGGGTGGTCGAGGCCCGGGCGGTGGTGGACGAGCTCGTCGAGCTCGTCGAGGGCGGGCACGAGATCGGGCCCGCCACGATCGACGCCGTGCTCGGAGCGCTGGAGCAGGCCGAGGACGTCCTCACGGTTCTCGGCGACGTCGTCTGGCGCCATCGCGGCAAGACGATCACGCCGAAGACCGTCAACCAGAAGCGCTACGTCGACGCCATCCGCAACTTCACCGTCAGCTTCGGGATCGGGCCGGCCGGGACCGGCAAGACCTACCTGGCGATGGCTCTCGCGGTGTCGGCGCTGCACGAGCGCCAGGTCGGCCGCATCATCCTCACCCGGCCGGCCGTCGAGGCGGGCGAGCGGCTCGGCTTCCTCCCCGGCGACATGCTCGCGAAGGTCGACCCGTACCTGCGACCCCTCTTTGACGCGCTCTACGACATGCTCGACGCCGACCGGCTCGCCGCCTACATGGAGCGCGGGACGATCGAGGTCGCGCCGCTCGCGTTCATGCGCGGCCGCACGCTCAACGACTCGTTCATCATCCTCGACGAGGCCCAGAACACGAGCCCCGAGCAGATGCAGATGTTCCTCACCCGGCTCGGGTTCGGCTCGAAGGTCGTCGTCACGGGCGACGTCACCCAGATCGACTTGCCCCGCGAGCAGGCGTCGGGGCTGATCCAGGTGCAGGACATCCTCGGCTCGGTCGACGGGATCGCGTTCGTCCGGTTCGGCCACGAGGACGTCGTGCGCCACAAGCTCGTCCAGCGCATCGTCGAGGCGTACAGGCTGCACACGGAGGAGACCGGCACGCAGCGGAGCAAGTAGCGGTGGTGACGGTGGAGGTGAGCAACCGGAGCGGTGCCGCGGTGGACGAGGTCGGCGCGGTCGAGCTCGCCCGGAGCGTGCTGGGCGCCGAGGGCGTGCGGGACGGCGAGCTCGGTCTGGCGTTCGTCGGCCCGGACGAGATGCGCGCGCTCAAGCGCGAGCACCTCGGCGTCGACGAGGCGACGGACGTGCTCTCGTTCCCGATCGACGGGCGGGACGACCTGCCGGTCGGCCTCCCACGGGCGCTCGGCGACGCCGTTCTCTGCCCGCAGGTGGTGGGTGAGGCCTGGCGCGAGCCGCTCGTGCACGGTCTCCTGCACCTGCTCGGCTACGAGCACGGCGTCGCCATGGCGACCCGCGAGCTCGAGCTCCGGGGGGCGCCGAG
>JBBSIG010000028.1:0-17128 GCA_038232215.1 Gaiellales bacterium
CACCCTCGCCCGGCGCGGCGCCGAGCGGCTCTGGCGGCTGCTCGCCGGCGACGACCACGTCGCGGCTCTCGGGGCGATGACGGGCGGCCAGGCGGTGCAGATGGTGCGCGCCGGCCTGCGGGCGATCTATCTCTCCGGTTGGCAGGTGGCGGCGGACGCGAATCTCGCCGGCCAGACGTATCCGGACCAGAGCCTGTATCCGGCGAACAGCGCGCCGGCGCTCGTCCGGCGGCTCAACAACGCCCTCCTGCGGGCCGACCAGATCTCGGTGGCCGAAGGCCGGAACGGAACCGACTGGCTCGTACCGATCCTCGCCGACGCCGAGGCCGGCTTCGGCGGAGCCCTGAATGCGTTCGAGCTGATGCGCTCGCTGATCGAGGCCGGTGCGGCCGGCGTCCACTTCGAGGATCAGCTCGCGGCCGAGAAGAAGTGCGGTCACCTGGGCGGCAAGGTGCTCGTGCCGACGAGCCAGTTCGTGCGAACGCTCGTAGCCGCCTGGCTCGCCGCCGACGTGGCGGGCGTGCCGACGGTGCTCCTCGCGCGCACGGACGCCCTGAGCGCAGCGCTGCTCACGAGCGACGTCGACTCCGCCGATCGCGAGTTCGTGACGGGCGAGCGGACGGCCGAGGGCTACTACCGTGTCGTCGACGGCCTCGACGCGGCGCTCGCTCGCGCGCTGGCCTATGCGCCGTACGCGGACCTCCTCTGGTTCGAGACCGCCACTCCCGACGTCGGGGAGGCCCGGGCGTTCGCCGACGCTATCCACGAGCAGTTCCCGGAGAAGCTCCTCGCGTACAACTGCTCACCCTCCTTCAACTGGAGCCAGCACCTGAACGAGAGCGAGATCGCCAGCTTCCAGGCCGATCTGGCCGGGCTGGGCTACCGCTTCCAGTTCATCACTCTCGCAGGCTTCCACTCTCTCAACGCGTCGATGTTCGAGCTGGCGCGCGGCTACGGCAAGCGCGGCATGAGCGCCTACGTCGAGCTGCAGAAGCGCGAGTTCGAGCTGGAGGAGGACGGCTACACGGCGACTCGACATCAGCGGGAGGTCGGGGCGGGCTACTTCGACGCCGTGCTCGGCGCGGTCAGCGGCGGCGAGAGCTCGACCCTGGCGCTCGCCGGATCGACCGAGGAGGCGCAGTTCGAGTCCGCCGCGAGGGGGTGAGGTCGCGTCGCGGACGATCCGGGCGAGTCGCGCCGTCCGCGGGCCGTGGCTCGTGGGCGGCCCCGGCGCCTCCCGGTGCCGCGAGGGCGTTGCGATACTCCCACGTGTGCCCGGGCCGGCGATGGACATCGCGCAGGAGCACGAGATAGTCAGGCGGCGGTGCGGACGTCGCGCGGCGCGGGCGACACAGGGTTGATGAGCCTGACGAGCACGAAGGCGGACGAGATCGCCCTCGTGCTCGAGGAGGCGATCGTCGCGGGCGAGCTCGCGCCGGGGACGGTGCTGCGGCAGGAACAGCTCTCCGAGCGATTCCTCGTCAGCCGGACGCCGATCCGCGAGGCGCTGAGGCGCCTCGCCGCGCTCGGCCTTGTCTCGTTCGTGCCGAATCGCGGGGTTCGCGTGCGCACGCTGTCATCCGGCGAGCTGCGTGAGGCGTTCCTCGTCCGGGCGGAGCTCGAGTCGCTCGCGACCGAGCTGGCCGCACCGCGAATGACGGACGACGATCTCGCCGAGCTCGAGGCGGCGGAGGAGCGGTTCAGCGCCTCCACGCAGGTCCTGCGCGCCCGCGATCCCGACGAAGGAGAGCGCTGGAGGCAGACGTCGGAGTGGGTACGTGCGAATCACGCCTTTCACGACGTCGTCTACCGAGTTGCAGACGCCCCTCTCGTCGAGCGGCTCGCGAAGAGTGCCCGCCGCTCGTTCTCCGGCCACGCCGTCTGGGCGCCGGGCGGCTCGGAGGTCGACGAGCTGTACAAGCGGAACGACCGCGAGCACCGCTCGATTCTCGCCGCCCTCGAGGCGAGAAGCGCCGCCGGTGCCCGCGCTCTGGCACGAGAGCACGTGCTGCACTCGCTCGACCTGTTGCTGCACGTGCTCGAGCGCCGCGACGCAGAGCCGAGACAGGGGGCGCGCGCACGCGGCGGAGCGGCGACCTGAGGATCGAGGCGCAGCGGCTGATCGTCTAGAGTGTGGGAGTCGTGAGCTGGCTGATGATCGTCCTGCTGGCCTGCGCCGTGCTCGTGCTCGCGGGCGCGGAATGGTCCCGCCTGTCGGCGCTCCTCGGAGCCGACGCGCGCCGCGGACGGGACCGTGCGCGCCGCAAGTCGAGCCTCAAGCTCGTGCGCACGGAGACCGAGGAGGAGCAGTTCGCAGCGAGCGTGCAGCGGGACCTCTCCCGGCTTCCGACCATCGAGGAGCGCGACCGCCGCCGCAACCCCTCCTAGCACGTCCACTCAGCGCGTGATCGTCGCGCGTACGACCCGCGTATTGGGCCTGATGCGCGCGACGTTCTCCATGTTCTTCGCCTCCTGGTAGTCCGAGGCCGAGAACACGAGCTGATGGCGTCCGGGGCGGAGCCCCCGTACGTCGATCACGGCGCGGCCGGTCTCCGGCGAGTAGGCGACGACGCGCTTGCCCCGGACCGCCGCGGTCAGCGAGCCGGGATCGACGCCCGAGCCGGCGTCGGCGACCCGGAGGGTCAGCTTGCCGCGGACGGCTCGGTGCGAGAGCAGGCGCACCGAGGGCGGGGTCGTGTCGCCGATCCAGAAGCGGAAGCGGAACGCGCCGGCTCTCGCTCGACTCGGGGTGTCGAAGACGAGGTCGTAGGCGCCGCGCTCGGGCAGGTCGACCGCCACCACGGGCACGACGGCGCCGTACGTGGAGAAGTACGGGTTCAGGTTGTACGGCAGGGCGGCGTAGCCGGCGAGCCGGTTCTCGTCGCCCGCGAGGACGATGCGCGGCTGGATGCTGACGCCGCGCGCCTGCGAGACCACGACCGCGCCGAAGTTTGCGGCAGCGCGTCGCAGCACAAGACGGAAGACCTGCTCGGGGCCGGCCAGGCGGGTCGGGAACCCGAGTCCGCTGCGCAGCTCCGGGTAGCGGTACGTCGAGACCAGCGAGCGGCCCTTGCCTGTGTTGCCCCGATACGTCCCGGGACGAACGAGGGCCGAGCGGCCGGCGCGCGCGAGGCGCGGCCGCGCCACTCGCACCCAGAACGCGATGCGGCGGCTCTGACCGGCCCGGCTGAGGACGGCGAAGCCGGAGAGCTCCCGCTCGGCGGCGCTCGCGGCCGCCGTTGCCGTCACGGTGAGAGTCCCTGGCACGGTCACGCTCGGGGGAGCGGAGACCGTCAGCCCTCGAACGCGACCTCGCGGGGCGACGGCCACCGACCACTCTCCGCCGCCGCCGCTCGCGTCCGACAGGGCGACCGCCCGAGCGGCCTTCCTGCCCGGACGGAGCAAGCCGAGCGAGAGCGACGTGGGGGCGGCGAAGACGAGCGGATCGTTGGCGCGTGGAAGCGAGAGGAGGCCCCCGCCCTCGCGGGTGGCGGGAACCTCGCCGGTGCGCTCGCCGTCCGGGTAGACGGGATCGCCGGTCAGGGCGAGTGCCGACTTGATCTGGGCCACCGTCCAGGTGGGGTGGCGCTGCCTGAGCAGGGCGGCGGCCCCCGCCGCGTGCGGCGCCGCCATGCTCGTGCCGCTGAAGACCGACCAGCGGCCGTCCCGGGCGGGCACGGAGGACAGGATGCCGACGCCGGGAGCGCTCACGTCCGGCTTGAACTGCAGCGAGACCGGCGTGGGGCCCGCCGACGAGAAGCTCCCGACGACGTCGGCCGGTCCGCCACGGCCGGCCGAGACGGCCGCCGCGGTGATCGCCTTGGCCGCGCTGCCCGGTGAGCCGATCGAGCCGCGCCCGAACTCCTCGTAGTCGTTTCCGGCCGCGATGGTGGGCACGACGCCGGCGTCCGCCGCAGCGTTGATCGCATCGACGACGAGATCGCGCCTGGGCTGGATCTCCGGCTCGCCGAGCGACAGGTTGATCACGTCCATCCCGTCCTTCACGGCCGCCTCGATCCCTGCGGCGATCTCCGGCGAGTTCCCGTCGAGCCCGAAGCCCGGGGTGGGGATCGTCAGCACCTTGTAGTTGCCGAGGTACGCGCGCGGTGCCACTCCCGAGAGCACGACGCCGGGCTGCGCGGCCGTGCCGTCGTTGCCCGCGGCGATGCCTGCCACGTGCGTCCCGTGCTCGGAGAGTTGCGGGTCGAACGGCCGCCCGGCGTACTTCCAGCCGGGGCCGGCGGGAGCAAACGCACGGGCGACGATGACCTTCGCGGTCGTGAAGGCCGACTGACCCTTCGGGTACCCCGCCGGTGCGCTGAAGCCGGCCGGGGAGAAGAAGGGGTGGGTCTGATCGACCCCGTCGTCGACGACGCCGATCTTCAGGCCGTTCCCCGCGGTCGAGAAGTCGGGGCCCCAGAGCTGGGGCGCGCCGATCAGCTGCGGGCTGCGGTCGAGCAGCGCGTGGTAGCGCACGCTCCGGTACACGCGGAGGACGCCGGGGAGGGAGGCGAGCGAGGCGACCCGGCCGGCCGGCACGACCAGGGCCAGCGCGTTCGCGACCACGCGGTAACGCCAGCGGACGCGGGCCTCCGGTACGGAGCGACGGATCCGTGCCTCCAGCGTGCGCTGCGCCGCGGCGAGCTCGCGGACGTACGAGCGGCTCGTCGGCGTGCGGAGGTCGAGCCGGCTGCTCCGCGCCGCGAGCGCGAGCGTCCGGCTCTCCGCGTGCGCGCGGGCGAGCGGGGGCGCCTCGAGCGAGACGACGACCTCGACCGACGTGCCCGCGGACGCCGAGGCGGCAGCGACGAGCGCGGCGGCGCCCCCGGCGAGCAGCGCGAGAACGCGACCGCAAGCGCGGCGGCGTCCTGACAGACCCCGGGTCAAGGTCGTCCATCGTACGTGTGGCACACTGTCGATCGCCTGCGGATGTGGCGGAATTGGTAGACGCGCACGGTTCAGGTCCGTGTGGGGGAGACCCCGTGGAGGTTCAAGTCCTCTCATCCGCACTTCTCGTCTAAGCAGGGTTTTCCTCGGAACGCGAAAGGAATCGCCGGTCCCACGACTCCTGCCTGTGTAGGGGAGAGCGACGAGAGAGCCGTGTGCTGCAGTCGCCAGGACTGCGGCGTGCTGGAGAGGACGCAGCGCCCGGCTCTCGTCTTTCTGCCGCCGACGGATTCGGCGCCAGTCCCGAGGGGGGTGAAAGGATGCACGATGGTCTTGTCGGAATGGTCGGCGACCGGGTCAACCTGGCGTTGCTGGCGGTGGTCTGGGCTGTTGCGCTCGCTCTGCTCTGCCGCGGTCTGTACGTCTTCGTGCTGGACCGCTGGCCGAGGCGCGGCATCCGGGCACGGCTCGGGCTTCGCCGTTCCCGTATCTCGAGCAGGGCCGTGCAGGCAGACGCTCCGACCCGGCGGACGCCCGCGCCACACCGCACCGACTCGCTGCTCGACGAGTCGTAGCCCGAAGTTCCCCGCGATAACGTCCGTCTGATCGGCCGCGAGCCCGCTCTCCTACGGGGTCGCGGTTTTTTCTTGGCTGGATTCTGTGGCGAAGCTGCCAGCTCGCAAGACCGGAATTGCCGCTCCCGAGAATCCCTCCGCCGGTATCTCCTCGCGCGTCGCAAGGCTCCGTCCATGCCCAAGCGGCAAGAATGCTCGGGTGCGGCCCGAAACGCGGTACGCCCATAGCGGCGACGTGAACATCGCCTATCAGGTCGTAGGCGAGGGGCCGTTCGACCTCGTCTTCGTCCCGGGCTTCGTTTCCCACGCCGAGCTGAGGTGGACCGTGCCCTCGTTTGCGAGAAGCGTGAGCCAGCTCGCCTTGTTCTCGCGGCTGATCCTGTTCGACAAGCGCGGAACCGGCATGTCCGATCGGGTCGGCGGCGCGCCGACCCTGGAGAGCCGGATGGACGACCTCCGTGCCGTCATGGATGCGGTGGGGTGCCGAAGAGCGGCGCTCTTCGGCGTGTCCATGGGGGCGCCGATGAGCCTCCTCTTCGCCGCGAGCTACCCTGAGCGAACGGCAGCACTGGTCTTGCGCAGCGGCTTCCCGCGCACGATGTGGGCACCCGACTATCCGTGGGGTAGAACCGAAGAGGGCTACCGCAGCGACCTTGAACGCGAGCTGCGGATCTTCGGGCCCCGCGACCAAGCGGAAGACCTCGTGCGATCGCTCGGTCAGTGGGAGGACGGCGACGTGTCGGCCATCGTCGACTACCTCCGGTGGTCCGCGACCCCGGGCGCGCTCGAAGCGCTTCTACTGATGAACAAGGAGATCGACGTCCGGCACGTGCTTCCCGCGATCCGGGTGCCGACGATGATCGTCCATGGGCTGGACGACACGGTCGTCTCGATCGAGGTCGCCCGCTACATGGCCAACAGCATTCCGGGGTCTCAGCTCGTCGAGGTCGCTGGCGCGCGCCACCTCCACTGGGGCCGGGATGCAGCCGCGATTCACTCGGAGGTGGAGCACTTCCTGACCGCAATCTGGGAGGCCGGCGACTGGGAGGAAGCGGTGCCCGACCGCGTGCTTGCCACCGTACTCTTCACCGACATCGTCGGCTCGACCGCCAAGGCAGTCGAACTGGGTGATGCCGGCTGGCGGCAGGTCTTGGAGCGGCACCACGCGGTCATCCGGCGCCAGCTCGTCCGCTTCCGCGGCCGTGAGCTCGACACGTCGGGTGACGGCTTCTTCGCGAGCTTCGACGGGCCCGCCCGGGCGATCCGGTGTGCCTGCGCGATCGCCGAGGCGGTGCAGGAGCTCGGGATCGACGTCCGCGCCGGCCTGCACACGGGGGAGTGCGAGCTGCTCGAAGGGAAGGTCGGCGGGATCGCAGTCCACATCGGCGCTCGCGTCGCCAGTGAGGCACGTCCGGGCGAGGTCCTCGTCTCGAGTACGGTCAAGGATCTCGTCGCCGGCTCGGGGCTCCAGTTTCGCGAGCGCGGCGTCGCGTCGCTCAAGGGGGTCCCCGGTGACTGGCGGCTCTACGCCGTCGAGCAATAGCTGCCGCCCCGGCGTCCTCACGACAACCCAGCGTTGTAGTTCCAACTACATTGCTGGCCGTCCCGAAGCAGCTCGCCGAGCAGGACGCGATCCGGAGACGATTTCGTCGATGGATCCGCTCCGGTCGCTTCCGCGCTCGGAAGATCGGGACGCAGCACGTGAAGGACGAGCCCTACGCCGCGCACGGCTTCGGAAAAGAGAGTTCGGCGAGGAGCAGCTCGTCGCCCCTGCGCTGCTCTGGTCGGAGGCGCGCTCGGCGCTGCACGAGCTGCTCCGGCGTCGCGAGATCACCGAGGACGACGCGAGCGTCGCACAGGCGCCTCGAGCCCTGCCGGGCCGAGCGGGTCGCCGGCGGGCAGCTGGGCGAGCAGGCGTAGGGGCGCGGACGAGCTCGGGGCTGGGCCAAGACCTACGACGGCGAATACATCGCCTTCGCGCAGCGGCGCCGGTGCCGAGCAGCCGGGCGCTCTTCTCGTCGGGCGGGGACCGGAGCTCGGCGTCTAGAGTCCGCAGGGTGAGCGAGTCGGGAGCCAGGGGCGACACGATGAAGGTGGTCGTTCTCGGCGGAGGCTCGACCGGGGAGCATTTCGTCGGCGCGCTCAGGCGACTCGACGGCGAGGCCGAGGTGACGCTCGTCGAGGCCCTCCTGGTGGGTGGGGAGTGCTCGTACTGGGCCTGCATGCCCACGAAGACGATGCTGCGCGCGACGGAGGTGTCGGCCGAGCTCGAGCGGACGCCCGGCGTGCACGGCAACGGTGCCCTCTCCGCCGCGGAGGTCTTCGAGTGGCGCGACACCGTCGTCTCGGGCCGGGACGACGCCGGCCAGGCCGACTGGCTCCGCGACCAGCGCGCGACGCTCGTGCGAGGAGCGGGCACGGTCTCGGAGCCGGGGGTGGTCTCGGTCGCCGGCCGCGAGCTGCCCTATGACCGGCTCGTGGTGGCAACGGGCTCCTCGCCGGCCGTACCCCGGATTCCCGGGCTTGCCGACGTTCCCTACTGGACCAATCGCGAGGCGACCGAGACGACCGACGTTCCGGCCAGCCTGATCGTGCTCGGCGGCGGGGCCGTCGGGTGCGAGCTCGCGCAGTTCTTTGTGCGGATGGGCAGTCGCGTGACGCTCGTCCAGTCGGGACCGCGGTTGCTCGAGCGGATGGATGCCGAGGCCGCCCGGCTCGTGGAGGCCGCCTTCGCGGAGGACGGCATCGACGTTCGCCTGGGCACCCGGGCCGTGTCCGTCGAGACCGGCGTCCGCGTCCAGCTCGAGGACGGCGGCGAGCTCGAGGCCGAGCGCCTGCTGGTGGCGACCGGGCGGCGTCCCAGCACCGAGGGCCTCGGCCTCGAGCAACTCGGGGTGCAAGTTGGGCCGAGCGGGATCGAGGTGGACGAGCGGCTCCGTGCCGCGGAGGCCGTCTGGGCGATCGGCGACGTCACCGGGGTCGCCCAGTTCACGCACGTCGGCAAGTACCAGGCACGGATCGCAGCAGCGGACGTCGCGGGCCGTGAGAGTCGCGCGGACTACCGTGCGATTCCCGCCGCCATCTTCACGGATCCCGAGGTGGCGACGGTCGGGAGAACGAGCGGCGAGGGCCTCGTGAGCGCGCGGTGGGAGCTCTCCGCGACACCCCGCACCTCGACCTTCGAGCGGCCGAAGCGCGACGGGTTCGTCAAGCTCGTCGCGGATCCGCGCCGGCGCGTGCTGGTGGGGGCGGTCGGGGTGGGCCCGCAGGCGGGCGAGTGGCTGCAGCAGCTCACGCTGGCCGTTCGCGCGGAGGTCCCGATCGAGATCCTGGTCGACACGATCCAGCCGTATCCGACCTTCTCGGAGGCGGTCTTCCTCGCCGCGCGCGACCTCCTCGAGCGGCTCGAGTGACCCGCGGATCGTCGGCGGGGATGACTCCAGGCCTCCCCGGCGAACCATCCCTCGCAGAGAGCCGGGAGCCCACCGCCGTGCGCACCCTTCCCCTGGGCGCTCGGCGGGCATCCCCGCAGACGGTGCCCCGGCTCTCTCTGTTTCTCCCGCAGCTCCGGGCGCTCAGCCGGCCTGCATCGTCGCCGCGGGTTGGGAGTCCTGCCACGCGCGGACGTAGCGGCCGAGCTGGGTGCGTGCCACCTGGTTCTCGACGTCGAGCGGCAGCACCTCGAGCTCGTCGGATGTCACGAGCGTGACGGTGGTGTCGATCCTCGCCACGACGGCGAGGAAGTCGATCAGCTCGCAGGCGAGCCTTGGATGTGAGATCTGAATTCGCAAGCCGCAGTGGTGACGGACCTGGAGCCCCCGGCTCCGTTCGCCTGTCGTAAGTGTGAGTCCCGGCTCGGCCGCGTACAACCCCCCGTTCGAGGGGCACGAGCAGGCGCGGTGGAGCTGTGGCGCGAGGCGAGGCGTACGGCACGCGTGAGCCGCTGCGGGTTCGGGATATCCGCTGGTCGTATTCTCCCGGCGTGATCGTCTCCCTCCACGTCGCGACCGGGGCGGCCGCAGGTGCAGCGGTCGGGTCACGCGGTCGGGCTGTGGTGCTCGGCCTCCTCCTGCACCTGGCGGGCGACCTCGTCCCGCACCGCGACTTCGCGTCCGAGCGCTTCGAGCTGGCGACGGGTACGGCGGGACTGCTCCTCCTCGCAGCGACCCGCGGCCCGCTCGACCCGGCGGTTCTCGGCGCGCTCGCCGCGTCGGCCCCGGATCTCGAGCACGTCCTTCCGTTCCCGCGACCGGGCGGGAGGAAGCTCTTCCCGAGCCATCGGCGGCCGGGCTGGCATCGGGCCGGGGGAATTCCCGCCGAGGCGCAGCTCGTGCTCGCCGCCGGCATCCTCGCAGCGCTCGCGCTGCGCTCCCGGAGGTGACGCCGGCGTCCGGCCGGCAGAGGGAGCGAGCCAGACGGCACCTGCGGCGACGCCGCCCGGCTCGAGCTCCCGCCCGCGCCGCTGGAAGCCCCGGCTGCTCGTCGAGGCTGAGGTCTGCGGGCAGGGCCTGAACGTACTTCCTGCTCGTCTCTGCACGAAGCAGCTGAAGCCGAATCGCCCGCAAAGAGCGAGAGAATCGTGCGGCGAGGCGACGTCGCGCCGCGCGCGACCCCCGGGCGCGGACTGCTTGCCGCAGTGGGGTGCTCTCCCCAGGTCTCCGCGCCCGGGGGTCGAAGCGCCAGTATGTCACGCTTCGAGACTCGTTGCAATAGAGTCGAAGTCGACCGCTCGGGCGTGGACAGCAACCGCCACGCCGCGTCGATGCCTCGCCGAGCTCGAGCTTCCGGAGCTCTAACCGCGAAAGGAACAGGTCGGCGCAGGACTCTCAAGGGCAGGGGAGAGGCGAACGAGCCGGGTGCTCCCGAGCGGCCACGGGCGTGCGGCACCCGGGCCCGCGAGCACCCGGCTCAGCTCTCTCTCCGGTGGTTGGCGTCCGAGGAGAATGAGCGTGTGCCCAGCCGCGTGCCGGAGATCGCCTCGCGAATCAGCGCGCTCTGTGGTGCCGCGGTGGGAGCGCTCGCGCAAGGCGCGGCGATTCCCTCGTCCCACGCCGACCTGAACTTCGGTATCCGGCCTCAGCCGGCGAGCGCCTGGAGCACTTCCCCCGGATTCTCCTCCGGCTTCACCTTGTGCATCGCTTTGGCAACCCGGCCGTCGGCGTCGACGACGAAGGTCGAGCGCTCGATCCCCATCGACGTCTTTCCGCCCGTCTGCTTCTCCATCCAGACGCCGTACGCTTCCGCCGCCGTGTGGTCGGGGTCCGACAGGAGCGTGAAGGGTAGGCCGTACTTCTCCCTGAAGCCCACGTGCGTCGCCTCGCTGTCCGGGCTGACGCCGAGCACGACGGCGCCGCGCTCCTCGAGCTCCGAGTAGACGTCGCGAAAGCCGCAGGCCTGCGCGGTGCAGCCGGGCGTGTCGTCCCGCGGATAGAAGTACAGGACGACGGGCTTTCCCCGGAGGTCCCGGAGCCGTACGTGCTCGCCCGCGTCGCTCGTCAGCTCGAAGTCCGGTGCCTGCGCTCCTTCCTCGACCAGGTACGCCCTCGATCCTCTCGGTAGGGTGCCGCACCGATGCTAGCGGCGCACCACGTCGTGGCCGTGCTCGTGCTGGCGGCGACGCTCGTGGCCGCGGCGACCGGCCTCGGCTCGTACCGGCGTGGTCGCGGCGGGAGGAGGCTGGTGCCGCAGCTGCTCGCCCTCGCGCAGACCCTCCTGGTCGCGCAGGTCGGTCTCGGTCTCCTGCTGCTCTCTGACGGTCGGCGAGCGTCGGCCGAGCTGCACTACCTGTACGGAACGCTCTCGCTGGCGGCGGTTCTGTCGCCCTGGCTCTACGCGCCGCCCGAGCCGCGCCGGCGCCTGCTCTGGTTCGCGGGCGCTACGCTCGTGGCGGGCGCTCTCGCCGTACGCGCCTACACGACCGCCGGATGAGGCGCTTCCTGCACGACATCAACCCGACCGTGCGCGGCCTGCTGATCGTCGCGCTGATCGCGATCGTCGTGGTCGTGTTCCAGCTCCAGCAGACGGTGAGCGTCGTCGGAGGCCTTCTGCGAATCGCCTTCTTCCTCGCGATCGCGTTCTTCGTCTTTCTGGTCTGGCGCGAGCGCAGGAGCGACATCGACACGTGGTCGCAGCGCGCGAGAGCGGTCTTCTACGGTGCCGTCGCGCTCGTCGTCGTCGACCTGGGCGTGCTCTTCTCCGGGCGGCTGCCCGCCGGGTTGCCGACCCTCGCCTTCGTGCTCGTCCTGGCGATCTGCGGCTTCGCCATGTTCCGCGTCTGGCGGGACGAGCACACCTACGGCGGCTGACAGCCGGGCGACTCGATAGCGGCCGGAGGGCCCATGGCGGGCTCGCGCACGCGCCGGAGCACGAAGGTCGCCGCGAGCGGCGCCGCCGCCGTGACCGCGAAGCCGAGGCGCCAGGAGGTGGCCTCGACCAGCGCGGCGAAGAGGATCGGCACGAGCACGGCGCCGAGAGCGAGCGCCGTCTGCTGAAGCCCGAGCGCCGCACCGCTTCTCGCGAGACCGGCGCCCTCCGCGGTGGCCGTGAACGCGAGCCCGTTCCAGCTCAGGCTCAGGGTTCCGGAGACGATCAGGACGAGCGCGAGGACAGCCGCCGGGGCATCCACCAGCCCGGCGCAGAGGGCGACCGCGCCCGCGAGCGCGACACCGAGTCGTCGCAGCGGCAGGATCCGCAGCCCGAGTCGGTCCGACCAGCGCCCCGCCGCGACGCGAGCAGCGGCGCCGAGGACGTTGGTGATCGCCAGAACGGCGCCGGCGGCCCCCGTCGAGAAGCCACGCGCGCCGTGCAGGAAGAGCACCGCGAAGCCGGTGAGCGCGATCTGCGCACAGGCGAGCAGGGCGCTTGCGCCGGAGAGCCGCCAGGCGGGGCTGTAGGCGAGCGCGTGGCCGTCGCCCTCGCTTCGGCTCGGCCTCGGGCGGTCGCGCAGGAGGAGCGCCCCGACGAGCGCGCCGAGCCCGCAGCCCGCGGCGAGCGCGAGGAACGCTCCCCGCAGCCCGCTCGCGGCCGCCACCGTCGGAAGCGCCGCCGCCGACACCGCGCCTCCGAGCGGGAGCGCCGTCTGCCGGATACCGAGCGCGAAGCCGCGCTCGCTCTGCTCGAACCAGCTCATGACGGCGCGCCCGCTGGCCGCATTCACGCTCGCGCCGAGCCCCCCGGCGAGCGTCAGGAGCGCGACGCGCGGCCAGAGGCTCGAGACGAGCGCTGCCGCCACCAGTCCGCCCGTGGCTCCGGCCAGACCTCCCGCGAGCACCGCCCGCTCTCCCACCCGGTCCGTGAGCAGCCCGAACGGGAGGAGGGTCAGCAGCGGGCCGCCGTTGACGACCCCGAGCACGACGCCCACCTCCGCCAGGCCGAGCCCGTAGCGGCGCCGGAGCTCGGGCGCGAGCACCGCCGTGCCGAGGAAGACCGCGGCGTAGCTCGCCTGCGCGAGGGTGCCGACCGCGAGCACCGTCCACCGGTAGGTGCTCAGAGCCTCAGGTGGCCCAGCGGGCGTGCAGCTCCCGCAGCTTGCGGACCTCGTCGGCGTCCGGCCCGTGCCCGTCCCTGCCGGGCACCTCGAGGACGGCGGGGAGACCCTGAAGGTCCGGGTGACCCACGAAGACCCCGAGCGCCTCGCCCATCAGCCCCTCGCCGACGTTGTCGTGGCGGTCGCGGTTCGAGCCGAGCGGCGCCTTGGAGTCGTTCACGTGCAGCAGCCGCAGCCGCTCCAGCCCGATGCTCCGGTCGAGCTCGTCGAGCGTCCGGTCCAGCGTCTCGCGGGCGGTGATCTCGTAGCCGGAGGCGTAGAGGTGGCACGAGTCGAGGCAGACGCCGAGTCGAGGGTGCCGGTCGAGGCGGTCGAGCAGCGTCGTCAGCTCGGCGAGCGAGCGACCGATCGTCCCGCCGGCGCCGGCGGAGTTCTCGATCAGGAGCCAGGTCCGGTCGGAGCAGAGCTCGAGTGCCTCCGCGATCGCCGGGACGGCGCGCTCGAGACCCGTCTCGAGCCCGGCTCCGAGGTGCGAGCCGACGTGGAAGACGACGCCGTCCGCCTCGATCGCACAAGCCACCTCCACGGTGTTGCGGAGGGCCGCGACCGACTTCGCGTACACCTCGTCGTCCGGCGCCGCGAGGTTGACCAGGTAGATCGCGTGGCAGATCGCGCCGCCGATCCCGGCCTCGGCGCGGCGTTGCTTGAAGCGCTCGAGGCTCGCAGGGTCGTGATTCGTCGGCCGCCAGGCGCGCGGGCTCTGCGTGAAGAGCTGCACCGCCTCGGCGCCGATCTCCTCCACCCGGTCGATCGCCGTGTGGATGCCTCCCGAGCTCGAGACGTGGGCCCCCGGAAGCACCGGACTACGATACTGCGATGTCCGTCCGCGTCCGCTTCGCGCCGAGCCCGACCGGGAACCTGCACATCGGCGGTGTGCGGACGTCGCTCTTCAACTGGCTCTTCGCTCGGCGGCACGGTGGGCGCTGTCTCGTCCGGATCGAGAACACGGACACCTCCCGCGAGGTCGAAGGGGCCGTCGAGGCGGCCCTCGAGGCCCATCGCTGGCTCGGGATCGACTGGGACGGCGAGCCCACCTTCCAGCTCGACGGGATCGAGCGGCACCAGGCGCTCGCGCACCGGCTCGTGGACGAGGGGCACGCCTACCTCGACGACGGCGCGATCCGCTTCCGGATGCCGGCGAACGGGATCACCGCCTGGGAGGACGCCGTGAAGGGCCGCATCGAGTTTCCGAACGCCCAGCTCGACGACCTCGTCATCCTCCGCTCGGACGGGCGTCCGACCTACAACCTCGCCTCCCCGCTCGACGACATCGCCGACGGGATCACCCACGTCATCCGCGGCGACGACCACGTCTCGAACACGCCGAAGCAGATCAGGATCCTCGAGGCGCTCGGCGAGACGTTGCCGGTCTACGCCCACGTGCCGAACGTGCTCGGCCTGGACGGGCGGAAGCTGTCCAAGCGCCACGGGGCGGTCGGAGTGCAGGAGTTCCGGTCGCAGGGGTACTACGCGCCGGCCCTGATGAACTTCCTCGCGCTGCTCGGGTGGAGCTACGACGACCGCACGACGATCATGTCGCCCGCCGAGCTGGTCGAGCGCTTCTCGCTCGAGCGCGTCGTCGCGAGTCCGGCCAGCTTCGATTACGAGAAGCTCGACTGGCTGAACGGGGTCTACCTGCGGGACCTGCCGTCGTCCGCCTACGCGGACCTGCTGGCCGGGTACGTCCGCGAGCAGGGCCTCGACTGGGACGAGGCCCTCGTGCGCCGCGCCGCCCCGCTCGTGCAGGACAAGATCAAGCGGCTGGGCGAGTTTCCGTCGTTCGCGCGCTTCCTCTTCGAGGAGATCGAGCCCGACCTGGGTCTCGTCGATCCGGCGCTCCTGCAGGCCGCGCACGACGCGCTCGAGCCCCTCGAGCCGTTCACCGCGGCCGCGATCGACGCCGCGCTGCGCGAGCTGGCTGAGCGGCTCGGGCTGTCGCCGCGAAAGGCCTTCCAGCCCATCCGCGTCGCCGTGACCGGCTCGACCATCTCGCCGGGGCTCTTCGAGAGCCTCGAGCTCCTCGGCAAGAAGCGCTCGCTCGCGCGGCTCGCCCGGGCCGCCGCAGTCGCCTGACGGATCGGCCCAAGGAGATCGTCAGGGGACGGAACTACACTCGCCACCGGCATGGGCACCCCGAGCCTCACAGTCCTCGTCGTGGACGACGAGCCCTCGATCCGGCTCCTGTGCAGGGTGAACCTCGAGCTGGACGGGCACCGGGTCCTGGAGGCGGACTCCCTCGCCGGGGCGCGCGAGCGGCTGGCGGCTCATCCGGTACAGGTGGTCCTGCTCGACGTGCGGGTCGGCGCGGAGGACGGTCTCGCGTTCCTCGACGAGCTGCGCCGCGAGCAGCCGGGGCTCGCGGTCGCCCTGTTGACCGGCTCCGCCGTCGAGGGGCGACGGCTCGCCGGCGCGGACGCGGTGATCCCGAAGCCGTTTCCGATCGAGCTGCTGAGCGAGACGGTGCACACCCTCGCCGCCCGCTACATTTCCGCCCCGTGAGCGCGACCGCGGTTCGAAGCCCCACCGAGTACGAGTCGCAGCTCAGGCGCTACGTGTACGAGCGCTCGGAGGAGGCCCGGGCGGTCACCGTCGGCGAGAAGGAGATCTCCGAGCAGGCTGCGATCGTGGCCCGCTACGCCGACCTCTTCACGCGCGAGCAGCTGGAGGCGCTTCGCTCGGCGGAGGGCGGCGCGACGGACGACGGCGAGCGGGAGCGGCTGTACAGGCTGCGGAAGACCTGCGAGGGCGGCCTGCTGACCGCCGAGCTGGCGGAGCCTTCCGACCGGCTCGAGAACGCGATCCTGGCGGCGCGGGTGACGTTCCGCGGCGAGGAGCTGCCGCTCCGCTCGGCGCAGGCTCGGCTCGCGGTCCTGCGACAGTACTCGGAGCGCGAGGAGCTCGGGAAGCTGCACGCCGAGCGCTCGGCGGAGTTCAACGACGAGCGTCTGGAGCTGCTCGGCGCGGGGGAGGAGCTCGAGGCCGAGCTGTCGGGCGAGCCGGATCCCGTCTCCCGAAACGAGGACGAGAAGGGCATCTCGCTGCGCGGGCTCGAGGGCGCGCTCGCGCGCGCGAGCGAGGCGGCGTCCGGGTCCTACAGTGCGCTGCGCGGGCGGTGGCTCGAGCGCCTGCTCGGCCCCGGGCGGGAGGAGGTTCCGAGCTCGAGCCACGTCCACTACCTCCGCCGGCTGTCTCCGCTCGACTCCACCTACACGAAGGAGCGATCGGTCGAGGTCTGCCTGGACACGCTCGGCCGGCTCGGGTTCGCGCTCGCGGACGATCCCAACGTCAGGCTCGACCTCGACGACCGTCCCCAGAAGTCGCCCCGGGCGTGCGTGATCGCCTCGGACCCCCCGACGGTCGTGCACCTGATCACGCGTGCGCAGGGCGGGCTCCACGACTACCAGGCCTTCCTGCACGAGGCCGGCCACGCGCTGCACTACGCGGGCTGCGACCCGGCGCTGCCGTACACGTACCGCAAGCTGTCGCGCGACCACGCGCTGACCGAGGTCTACTCGTACGTCATGGAGGCGATCAGCCGCGAGCCGGGCTGGCACGCACGCTACTTCGGCCTCTCGGAGGACGCCGCGAGGGAGAACGCCGAGGCGACGGTGTTCCTCGAGGCACTGCTCTTTCGGCGCTACGCCGCGAAGCTGCGCTTCGAGCTCGACTTCTGGACGCGCTTTGCCGACGAGGGCGGCTCCCCGGCCGGCTACGCCGAGGGGCTGACGGCAGCGACGGGCATCGCCTATCGCGCCGACAACTACCTCGCAGACATGGACTCGGGCTTCTACTCGGCGGACTATCTGCGCGCATGGATCCGCACCGCCCAGCTCTCGGCCTCGCTCAGGCGCGGCCTCGGCGAGGACTGGTGGAGCCGCCGCGAGACGGGCGACTACCTGCGGGAGCTGTTCTCCGAGGGGACGCGGCCCTCGAGCGAGGAGCTGGCGGAGCGGCTCGGCTTCGACCCGCTCGACACGGGGCCGCTGCTCGCCGAGCTCGGCGGATAGCCCGGCCCGGGCTTCGGCCGCTCGCCTCGCCCCAGCCGGTCGAGGAGGCGACGGTGCACGACCTGATCCCAGCTCCAGTGCACGACCGCCTCTATGCGATCCACTCGGCCGTC
>JBBSIG010000029.1:0-17105 GCA_038232215.1 Gaiellales bacterium
GCCTCGTCATGTCCGTCGTCGTCTCGGTGATCTTCGGCTTCCTGCTGCTCGTCGCCGTGACGTTCGCAGTGCCGGACACCCAGGGGACGCTCGACGCCGTCGCGAACGCGGTCACGTACATCTGGCAGACGTCGATGAGCACCGGCTGGGCGGAGTTCCTGCTCTTCATCGCCGTCGTCGCGCAGCTCTTCTGCACGATCGCCTCCGTCACGTCGGCCTCACGCATGATGTACGCGTTCTCGCGCGACGGCGCGGTGCCGGGCCACCGGCTGTGGCGGCGGATCTCGAAGCGGGACCGCGTGCCCGTCTACGCGAGCACCGCGATCGCGGTGCTCGCCTGGGCGCTGATGCTGCCCACGCTCTCGAACGCGGCCGTCGGCTACCTCGTCGGCACGTCGATCGCCGTGATCGGGCTCTACCTCGCCTTCCTGCTCCCGACCATCCTGCGCCTGCGGGCGGGCGAGCTTCGAGCGCGGCGCGTGGCACCTCGGCCGCCACTACCGCTGGATCGACGTCGTGGCGATCCTCTGGATCACCTTCATCTGCATCCTGTTCCTGATGCCGACCGTGCCCACGGCCATCCCCTGGAAGGACGGCTTCGACTGGAACGTGGTCAACTACGCGCCGCTCACCGTCGGCGGAGCGTTCCTGCTCTTCGGCGGCTGGTGGGTGGTCTCGGCCCACCGGTGGTTCACGGGGCCGCGGCGGCAGGGAAGCGAAGAGGAGCTCGAGCGGATCGAGGCGCAGTACGGAGGCGTCGCCCGCGCCGAGGCTTGAACGGACGCACCGCCCCATGCCGTAGGGCGGAATGAGGGTCCTCGTTACGGGCGGGTGCGGCTTCGTGGGCTCGCACGTCGTCGACGGGCTCGTCGAGGCGGGCGCCGAGGTCGTCGTCCTCGACTCGCTGCACCCGCGGTCGCACTCGGCCCGACCCGAGTACCTGAATCGAGAGGCGGAGTACCTCGAGGGCGATCTCCGAGACGCCGCGGCGGTCGAGCGCGCGCTGCTGGGCGTCGAGGCGGTCTCGCACCAGGCCGCGATGGTGGGGCTCGGCAGCGACCTCGGCGACGTCGTCGACTACGTGGCGGACAACGACCTCGGCACCGCCGTCCTGCTCCGCGCCCTCGCCGCGCGGCCGTGCGGGCGGCTCGTGCTCGCGAGCAGCATGGTCGTCTACGGGGAGGGCCGCTATCGCTGCGGGCGACACGGTGCTGTGCGGCCGGCGCCGCGCGCACGGCACGCGCTCGAGGAGGGCCGGTTCGAGCCCGAGTGCCCCTCCTGCGGGGCGGCTCTCGTGCCCGAGCCCGTGCCGGAGGACGCGCCGCTCGACCCCCGCAACGTCTACGCGGCGACGAAGGTGCACCAGGAGCACCTCTGCTCCGCGCTCGAGCGGGAGCGGGGTGTCCCGGTGACGGCGCTCCGCTACCACAACGTCTACGGGCCGCGGATGCCCCGCGACACCCCCTACGCCGGCGTCGCCAGCCTGTTCCGCAGCGCGCTCGAGGCCGGCTCACCGCCGCAGGTCTTCGAGGACGGCAGGCAGCTGCGCGACTTCGTGCACGTGCGCGACGTCGCGCGGGCGAACGTGCTCGCGCTCCTCGCCGAGCGCCCGGTCAGCGGCGCCCTGAACGTCGCGAGCGGCGCGCCGCACACGGTCGGCGAGCTCGCGGACGCCCTGGCGGACGCCTTCCCCGATGGTCGTCGCGGCGAGCGGACCGGCGCCTACCGGCTCGGCGACGTCCGCCACGTCTTCGCCTCGGCGTCGAGAGCGAAGGACGTGCTCGGCTTCACGGCCGAGGTGTCGTTCGCCGCCGGGGTGGCCGACTTCGCGCGCGCTCCTCTCCGCGCGGCCACGAGGCCCGCGAGCGCCAGCGCGAGCGCCCCGCCGCCGTAGGCGACGTGCAGCGGCCACGCGGGGTGCGACGGGAGCTTCAGGTTGAGATACAGGAGCCCCGCCGTGCCGGTCACGACCGTCGCCGGCAGTAGCACGAGGCCCCGAGCGAGCGGCAGCAGAGCGAGCGGGATGAGGCTGTACCACGGATAGGCCGGCGTCGTCAGGACGAGCCCCGCCGTGAACAGGAGGAGCGTACGGCTCGCGAGGTCCTGCACCGAGCGAAGCGGCCGGCGCCAGGAGAGCACCGCGAGCGCGCCGAGCGCGACGGCGGCGAGCGCGACGTACCAGCCCGCCGGCGAGAGGCCGTGCTCGAGCCAGCCTGCGCCCGTCAGCCGCTCGAGCCCGTCCAGCAGGTAGAACCGCCTGCCCGACGTGAACCCCTCCTCGTGCAGGTAGCCCGGGAGGTAGCCGAGCACGTTCCCGCCCGCCCGCAGGAACGGGGCGTAGGCCGCGGCCACGGCGGCGGCGAGCACGGCGAGCGCGAGCGCCGCCTGCCGCGGTCGGGAGCGGGCGAGGAGCGCGGGCAGGGCGAGCAGCGCGTACGGCTTCACGAGCGCTGCGCCGGCGAGGGCGAGCGCCGTCCCCCCGAAGCGACGCGAGAGCGAGGCGTGGAGCGCCACGAGCAGGAGGGGGATCGCTAGCGCGTCGACGTGACCGCTGTGCGCTACCTCGAGCAGCACGAGGGGGTGCCAGGCATAGAGGAGCGAGCGCTCGGGCCGCTCGCCGAGGCGCACGAGGAGGAGCGCGAGCAGCAGGATCGTGACCACGTCGACGAGCGCGAGCGCGAGCTTCGTCCAGACGACGCTGTCCCCGTACAGCCGGTAGAGCCCGCTGAAGGCCGCCTCGGCAGCCGGCGGATAGATCGTCCGGGCCTGCTTGCGGTCGACCTGCTCGTAGATGCTCGCGTCCCGCAACCCGGCGAGGGCCGGGTCGGCAGGCGGGTAGCGGTACGGGTTGACGCCGTGCGCCTGTACCCGACCGTCCCACACGTAGCGGTAGGCGTCGTTCGACACGACCGGTGCCTGGAGGGCCAGCACGAGGCGGGCGGCGACCGCCACCACGAGGACGATCCCGAAGGCGAGGCGCGTGGGCCGGCGACGGCGCAGGGCCCAGGCGCAGGCGAGCCCGTAGACGGCCGCGGCCGAGCCGAGGATCGTCAGCAGCCTCGCCGGCCGCTCCAGCTGCCCGGCGCGCGCACCGGACAGCTCCTCCGAGAGCGCCACCGAGAGAGCGACGGTCGCCGCGCCGAGCCCGACGAGCGCGGCCCGGCCGTCGAGGGCACGACGGCTCACACGCGAACGTGCGCACGAATCCGATGGTAGCCCGTGGCGCCGTCGGGAGCGACGTCGTCGACCTTCGCCGTCTGCAGCTTGCCGGCGCCGTCCGTCGCGCGGACGAGGAGGGTGTAGGTTCCGCTCCTCTCCGGCCGCCAGACGAGGCTCCAAAGCACCCATGTGAGGCGAGAGCCCCGGTAGTCGATCCTCGCCCGCCGCCACGTCCGCCCGCCGTCGGCGCTCACCTCCACCCGCGCGACGCCGCGGTCGCCGGCGAACGCAACGCCGCGAACCGGGATCGGCGCACCCGCGGGAATCGACTGATCCTCCGTGGGCTGGTCGATGCGCGAGGTCGTGTGCACGTACTCCGCCCGGTAGCCCTGCTTCTCGTAGTACCCCTGCACGGCCTCGTCGACGAGCTCGACCTCCTGCAGCCACTTGACGTTCAGCTCGCCGTAGCCTCCGGGCATGATCAGCCGGACCGGGTAGCCGTGGCGATCGGGGAGCCTCTCGCCGTTCATCCCGTACGCGACGAGCGTGGACTCGTTCCTCGCGCGGTCGAACGAGGTCGCGTACGTGTAGCCGTCCGCCGCGCGGAGGAACACCCGCGTCACCCCGGGCCGGGGCCGGGAGGAGGTGAGCAGACGCTGCAGCGGGACGCCCTTCCAGACCGCGTTGCTCATCAGGCCGCCGCCGACCTTGTTCGAGATGCACTCGAGGGTCGTCTCCTGCTCGACGGACGGCAGCTCCGAGAGCTCGGCGAAGGTGTACGTGCGCGGCTCCTCCACGAGGCCGTGAACGCGTAGCCGCCAGACGTCCCGGTCGACGCGAGGGTCGACGAAGTTCTTCGTGACGACGTAGAAGCGGTCGTTCGGCGTGATCGGCGGCAGGTTCGGTCCCGTGTTCTTCAGCCCGTCGTAGCCGAAGGTGGAGCGTCGGTAGAGCACGGCCGCGAGCCCGCCCGACGCGAGCGCGACCAAGCCGCCCGCCGCGCCGACGACGACCGTCCGCCGCCGGACGCCGCGGTCGCCGGAGGCCGGCGTGAGCCCGGCTTCCGCCCGGCTCGGACGCCTGCCCGAGAGAACGGAGTAGAGGGCGACCAGGAAGACGACGTAGAGCACGAGCAGAAGGAGCAGCGAGGCCGCCGAGAGCAGGCGCGCGCGTCCCGGCGGCTGTCCCTCGTAGCTCGAGCCGAGCACCGGCCAGAGAAGCGTCAGCGAGATGCCCCACGCGACCACCGCGGCCCCGGCGAGCAGGAGCCCGTCCCGTCGAGCGCTGCCTCGCCCACGCTCGACGACGCGCCCGTACAGCGCCCCGAGGAGGGCGCCGGCGAGGACCTGGCCGAGGAGCGACGAGAAGAACGCCAGCTGCTTCGCGATCAGGAAGCCGCCCGTCAGCCCGAGCAGCTTCAGGAAGACGTCGACCGGGACCAGGGGGATGAAGCGGTCGGATGCCAGGTCGAGCGGCAGCGGCACCCCGGGGCCGAGGCGCAGGAGCTCGAGCACGAGCGTCGCGACGAGCGCCGCGGTCGCCCCCGCGAGCAGTCCGGGGCGGAGCCTTTCACGGCGCGTGTCGGCGCTCATCGGGCGGCTCCGGCGAGCGCGAACACGTCCGGGCGCGCAAGACCGAGCGACTCGAGCGCCGCCTGCGTCGCCGCGAGATCCGACCGCGAGCGGGCGAGGGGCCTCAGCGCGTGCAGGTCGGCGACCGTGTCCACGTCGAAGGTCTCGGCCAGCGTCACGACGGACAGCCCGGCCGCCCGGGCGCGCGTCTCGATCGTCCGTGTGACGTCCCCGGTGCTCATCGCCACTCCGCGGAGCACGTCGTGCCAGCCGCGCATCCCCAGCAGGCAGTAGCCGCCGTCCGCAACCGGCCCGACCACCACGTCGTGGCGCGCGAGCGCCTCGAAGGCGTCCGCGACGGCTCCCGCCTCGAGCTGCGGCGAGTCGGAGGCCACGAGCACGGTGTGCGTCTCGCCGCGAAGCGGTGCCGTCCGGAAGAGCCGGCGCTGGCGCTCGGTCCAGTCGCCGCCGCCCTGCGGCAGGACCCGCGCCGGCGCGGTCGCTCCCACGAGCGGCGCGAGCTCGCGCCAGGCGTCGCGCGGCGTCACGTACCAGCCGAGTGCGAAGGGACCGTCCGCGAAGCGTGAGGCCAGATCCACGAGGAACGCGCGGTAGAGAGCCACCGCCGGGCTGTCGCCGATCTCGCGGGCGAGGCGCGTCTTCACAAGTCCCGGCCTCGGTGCCTTGGCGGCGATGTAGAGGGCGCGGCTCATCGCAGCACGGCCGCCATGTCGCTGACCGTGCGCAACGTGCCCTCCAGCGTGCCTGTCACCTTCGACCTGCCCGAGCGGGCCCGGTACGCGACGGGCACCTCCTCGATCCTCCAGCCGGCGCGGGCGGCGCGGATCACCATCTCGAGCGGCCAGCCGAAGCGACGATCCTCGAGCCCGAGCGCCAGGAGCTCGCGGCGGGCGGCCGCGCGCATGGGGCCGAGGTCCCGGAGGGGCAGCCGCGCCCGGCGGCGAAGCTCGCGCGCAAGCAGCGCGTTCCCGGCTCGAGCGTGGAGCGGCCAGGCACCACGCTCCGCCCGCCGCGCGCCGAGCACGAGCTCCGCCCGCCCCGCGAGGACGGGAGCGGCGACGGTCGGCAGCTCCGCCGGGTCGAGCGATCCGTCACAGTCCATGAAGCAGACGACGTCGGCGCTCGCCGCGAGCAGGCCCGCGAAGCAGGCGGCTCCGAAGCCGCGCCGCGGCTCTGCCACCACGCGCGCGCCGAGGCGAGCCGCGACGAGAGCGGAGCGATCGCTCGAGCCGTTGTCGACGACGATGGGCTCGTACTCGCTCGGCATGCGCCGGAGCACCCACGGAATGGCCTCGGCCTCGTCGAGCACCGGGAGGACGACCTGGGGCATGCTCCCTGTCTACCCGACGGACCCCGTCCCAGAGCCGCCGCAGACCTAACGATTTCCTGAACTCGCTCCCTCGCGCGGCCCGGACCGGAAGGTCGCGGGTAAGAAAGGGGCCTATGGCCCCGCCCGCCTACGGTTCCTCCACGGCTGCGATCCACGGCGGTCGCGGGCTCGCGGGCCCTGCCCCGAGGGGGCTCTCGACGCCTCTCTTCCAGTCGACCGCCTTCGAGGCCGGCGGTGGCTCGCCGGATGCCTGGGCGTACACGCGGCTCGGGAACCCGACGGTGGCGGCGGTGGCCTCGCGACTCGCCTGCCTGGAGGGCACGGAGGAGGCGCTCCTCCTCGCATCCGGCATGGCGGCGATCTCGAGCACGCTCCTCGCGCTCGTTCCGCCGGGCGGCACGGTCGTCGCGTCGCGCGAGCTGTACGGCGAGACGACCGCGCTGCTCGCCGACGACCTGGCGCGGCTCGGGATCCGGAGCGTCTTCGTCGCCGTGGACGATCATGACGGCTGGAGGCGGGAGCTCGCCCGCGGCGCCGACGTCCTCTACGTCGAGACGATCTCGAATCCGCTGCTGCGCGTCGCCGACCTCGGCGCCCTCGCGGCGCTCGCCCGCGCGGCAGGCGCCGTCGCGGTGGTCGACTCGACGCTCGCCTCGCCGGTCAACGTCCGTCCGGTCGAGCACGGCTTCGACGTCGTCCTGCACTCGGCGACGAAGTACCTGAACGGGCACTCGGACGTCGTCGCGGGGGCGGTCGCGGGGGCCGGAGCGCTGCTCGCCCCGATCGCGCGGCGGGCGGAGAGGCTCGGCGGCTGCCTCGACCCTCACGCGGCCTTCCTGCTCGAGCGGGGCCTGAAGACGCTCTCGCTCCGGATGGAGCGCCACAACGCGAGTGCCGCACTCCTCGCCCGGCATCTGGAGGCGCACCCCGAGGTCGAGGCCGCCTCCCATCCGCTGCTTCCCTCGCACCCCGACTACCTGCTCGCGCAGAGGCTGCTCGCCGGCGGCTCGGGCGTCGTCTCGGCGCGCGTGCGGGGCGGCAACGAGCGGGCCGAGCGCCTGCTCGGCTCGTTGCGGCTGATCCGCTCGGCCCAGACGCTCGGCGGCGCCGAGACGCTCGTGAGCCTGCCGCACCGGGCCGGGGCGGGCGTCTTGCCGGGGACGCTGCGGCTCGCGGTCGGGCTCGAGGACGTCGAGGATCTCGTCTGGGATCTCGAGCAGGCGCTCGCGTCGACGTCCTCCCCGGAGGGCCCGGCACGAGTCGGGCGGCCGACGGCGGCCGCGACGGACGCGCACCGGGAGCCGTAACGTTCCCGAAGGGCTGCAGGGCTGCAAGGTGAACGCGAAGGCGAGCCCGCTCGCGACGCACGTCCCGGACGCGATCGAGCACGGCGTCGAGATTCGCGCCGACAGCTCGGTCAGGCGCCTGATCAGGAAGTCGGCGACGTTCTCCGCCCTCGACCGGGCGAACGGCGATCCCGCCTTGATCCAGGTGCGCCACGAGGAGATGGCCGCCTACATGGCGTGCGCCCACGCGAAACGCGAAGTTCACCGGCGAGGTGGGCGTCTGCCTCGCGGGCGCCGATCGCATCTACGGCTATCCCGGCGACGGGATCGACTCCCTCTGTCCCAAGCGAGCGAAAGGACCGAGCGTGGCCGAGTGTCGTCGACTCCGATCAGCGGGGCGGCGACGAGCACGAGCGACGGCAGCCGCAGCGCGGCCAACCTAGATCCGAGCGTCCCGCAGCGCGGTCGAGCAGACGTCCTCGGGCTGTGGCCCGATGCGTGGCAGCACCGCGAAGAGCAGCTCGCGCAGCCGCTCGTTGTTCTCGTTGAAGACGCGGAAGACCTCCTGCTGCGAGACCGGCGGCCCGTCGACGACGCCCACGTCGTGGTCTGTGACCATCGAGATGCCCGCGTAGCAGAGCTCGAGCTCGCGGGCGAGATGCCCCTCGGGATAGGCGGTCATGTTGACGATGTCCCAGCCCATCGCCTGGTACCACCTCGACTCGGCCCGGGTCGAGAAGCGCGGCCCCTGGATCGTCACGACGGTGCCGCCGTCCCGCACGGGGATGCCGAGCTCGCCGGCCGTCTCGACGAGCAGTCGGCGCAGGTCTGGACAGTACGGCTCGGCCGCGGAGACGTGCGTCGTCTCCGGCCCCTCGTAGTAGGTGTCCGCCCGGCCGGTCGTCCGGTCGACGAACTGGTCGCAAACGACGAAGTCGCCGAGTCGGAGCTCGGTCCTGAGCGCGCCGGAGGCGTTCGGACCGATGATGCGCCTCACGCCGAGCTCGCGCATCGCCCAGACGTTCGCGCGATACGGAATCGAGGCGGGCGGCAGCTCGTGCCTGCGCCCGTGCCGCGGTAGGAAGGCGACGCGCGTCCCCTCGATCTCTCCGACCACCAGCGGAGCGGACGGCTTGCCGTAAGGCGTATCGACCTCGAGCTCCTCGACGTCCGCCAGGAACGAGTAGAAGCCCGAGCCCCCGAAGACGCCCACCACGTCCACCGCGATCCTACCGCTCGCCCCCGACGCTCAACACGAAGGCCCCGGGCGCCGATACGTGGGTCATGTCCGTGAGCCGCCTCGCTCGGGAACGTGCATCCTCCGCTCCGGGGGCATCGCTCCGGCGACTGCTCGGCGGCAGGCGCGTGCGGAGCGTCTACCAGCCGATCGTCGAGCTCGAGACCGGTGCGCTCGCCGGCTACGAGGCGCTCGCGCGAGGCCCGGCCGGCTCGCCGCTCGAGCGCCCCGACGCCCTGTTCGGCGCAGCCGGGGCGGCCGGCTGCACCGTCGAGCTCGACTGGGCCTGCCGGGCGGCCGCGCTCGAGGGGGCGCTCTCGAGCGGGCTCGCCGCGCCGGCATCGCTCTTCGTCAACGTCGAGCCGGGCACGCTCGGGACGAGCCTGCCGCCCGGCCTCGCCGAGCTGTGGTCGGACGCCTCGACCGGCCTACGGATCTTCCTCGAGGTGACCGAGCGCGCGCTCACCGACCGGCCGGCGGAGCTGCTCGGCGCGGTAGCGCGGGCGCGTGCGCTCGGCTGGGGCATCGCGCTGGACGACGTGGGGGCCGACCCTCGCTCGCTCGCCCTGATGCCGTTCCTCCGCCCGGACGTGATCAAGCTCGATCTTCGCCTCGTGCAGGGCCGGCCCACCCTCGAGGTGGCCAAGACGGTGAACGCCGTCCGCGCGGAGAGCGAGCGCACGGGCGCCGCGATCCTGGCGGAAGGGATCGAGACGGACGAGCACCGCCACGTCGCGCTCGCGCTCGGCGCCACCCTCGGGCAGGGGTACCTCTTCGGCCGCCCGGGCGAGCTGGGCCCGCCGACCGCCAACCTCACGGAGATCCCACACCTGCCGGCGCTCCCGAGCGGGCTGACTGCGACGCCATACGACTTGATCGGCTCCGCGCTCGCCATCCGCCGGTCGACGAAGCCGCTCCTGATCGCGATCAGCAAGCAGCTCGAGGCGGAGGCGAGCTCGCTCGGGGACACGTGCGTGATCGTGTCGGCGTTCCAGAAGGCCCACCAATTCACGGAGCTCACTCGCGAGCGCTACACCGGGCTCGCCGGAAGCGTCGCGTTCGCCGGCGTTCTGGCCGCGGGACTCTCGCTCGAGCCCGCCGCCGGCGTGCGCGGGACGTCGCTCCGGCCCGGGGACCGGCTTTGCCGGGAGTGGAACGTGTCAGGTCTCGGGCCCCATTTCGCCGCGGCGCTCGCGGCCGTCGACCTCGGCGACACGGGCCCGGAAAACCGGCGTCGCTTCGACTACGCCCTCACCTTCGACCGGTCGCTCGCGGTCGAGTCCGCCCGGCTGATGGTGGTACGCATCGCGGCCGTCCTGCAGCCGAGCTCGTCGCAGACGACCCCCGAATCGGTGATCTCCGCAGTCCGGGAACGGCCGATAGGACTCCTGTGACCGAGGGGCCGACGCTCTCTGCCGTGCACGCGCTCGGAGACGAGGGTGAGGTGGGGCTCGACGAGCTCCTGGACGAGCGCTACCTGCTCGACACCTTCCTCGAGCACTCGCCCGACGCCGTCTACTTCAAGGACACGGAGAGCCGCTTTCTCCGCGTCAGCAGCGCGCTCGCCCGGGAGCTCGGCCTGTCCGATGCCATCGAGGCGATCGGCAAGTGCGACTTCGACTTCTTCACCGAGGCGCACGCCTACAAGGCGCTCGTGGACGAGCGAGAGCTGATGCGAACCGGCACGCCGCTCGTCTCGATCGAGGAGCACGAGACATGGCTGGACGGGCGCGAGCGCTGGGTCTCGACCACGAAGGTGCCGCTCGTCGACCGTCAAGGTCGTGTGATCGGCCTGTTCGGAATCTCGCGCGATCTCACCGAGCGCAAGCTCGCCGAGCGGGCGCTCGCCGAGCAGGCGGAGGAGCTCGCCCGACTCTCGCTGCACGACGATCTCACCGGCCTGCTCAACCGGCGCGGCTTCCTCACCCTCGCGGAGCCCGAGCTCGAGCGCGCCCACCGGAACGGTCTCGGTACGAGCGTTCTGTTCATCGATCTCGACGGTCTCAAGGAGATCAACGACGTCCTCGGCCACCGCCAGGGTGACCGGGCGCTCGTCGAGACGGCAGGGGTGCTGAAGAGCATGGTGCGCAAGTCCGACCTCGTCGCGCGGATCGGCGGCGACGAGTTCTGCGTCCTACCGCTTGCGCAGCCGAGCGAGGCGACCGCGGCGATCGTGGCTCGCCTCGAGCACGAGCTGGACGTGCTGAACGCGCGTCCAGACCGGCTCTACCACCTCTCCCTCAGCACCGGCTGCGGCTCCTCCTTCGCGGGCGACCCCTGCTCGATGGAGGAGTTGATCGACCTCGCCGACCAGGCGATGTACCGCGCGAAGGTCGGCAAGCGCTAACGGGGGTCCGTCCGCAGGCGGCCGCTCGACGATTGCCGGGCCCGAGCCCTCCCCGAATCTAAGCCGCCGATCTCACGACCGGCGCCGCCTCGCGGACGAGATTCTCGAGGAGCTCCGCGAGTTGCATCCGGTGCTCCTCGCTCACGAGGCGGTCCTCCTGGTCGAGCTGAGCGGCCGCGTGGCCGAGCGCGAGGTCGCCTTCGACCACCCTGGCGCCGAGTGCCGAGAGCACCTTCCGCAGCTCGGCCTGCGCCCAGACGGCGCCGAACGCCCCCGTGCTCGCTCCGACCACCCCGACGGGCTTGTTACGAAGCACGTTCGTCGCGATCGGGCGAGGCCCAGTCGAGAGCGTTCTTGAGCTGCCCCGGCACCGACGAGTTGTACTCGGGCGTCGCGACGAGCACCGCGTCCGCGCCGGCGAGCGCTCGGCGCAGCCACTGCACCGACGCGGGCGCCTGCTCGCCGTCGTCGTCCGCGTCGTACGGCGGGACGGCCTTGAGGCGGTCCCACACGCGCAACTCGACGCCCTCGGGCAGCGCCTGGGCCGCCGCACGGAGCAGCCGCGTATTGAAGGAGCCGCGCCGCAGGCTGCCGGAGAGCCCGAGAATCTCCATCGCCAGGCGCCCTTGACCAGTGACAGCTGGGCGCTCAGGGTGGCCTCGTTCGAGACGGCGAGGCCTCCGCCCGGTAGCTCGGAATTCCACTCGAGGCCGAAGAGCCGGCGATCGACCTCCGTCTCGAGCTCGAGCCCGAGTCGGTCGTTGCCGTAGGCATCGACCCCTGGGCCGCTGATGGTGCCGCGCAGCTGCACCGGGTGGGTCACGCCCTTGATCGTCAGCTCGCCCTCGACCACGAGGTCGTCCCCGTCCCGGCGGACGTCGCTCGAGGAGAAGCGCAGCTCGGGGTGCCGCTCGGCGTCGAAGAAGTCCGGCGCCAGCAGGTGGGCGTTCAGGTTCTCGTCCTGCACCCGGACGCTCGAGACGCGCACCGTCCCGGTGAGAGTCGAGGTCCCGTCGACCTCGGCCAGGTTGGCGTCGAAGTCGTCGAACTGTCCTCGAAAAGTGCCCACCGCCATGTGGCGAACTGCGAAACCGATCGAGGAGTGCACCGGATCCAGGTTCCACGTTCCCGACGGAATGATCTGCTCTCGCTCTTGCACCATGCTCATCTCTGCCTCCGTTGTGTCCGTATACTTGAGTCGTCAACCACTCCAGCGATAATCTCTTGACAAGTCAAGTATTGAGGGAGCAAGCATTCGGTGCCCTGAGAGCGTGGGTGAGATTGCTGCGCGGCCATGCGGCCACCACCCGGGCGCTGAACGCAGACCTCGTCGCCTCGCACGGCCTCACGATCAACGACTACGAGACCCTGCTTCTGCTCGCGCGCGCCGAGGATGGGCGGCTGCGGCGCGTCGACCTCGCGGAGGGCCTGCTCCTGACCCCGTCCGGCGTCACGAGGCTGCTGAACGGGCTCGAGGCCGCCGGGCTCGTCGGCAAGGCCGAGTGCCCGGGTGACGCGCGCGTCACGTATGCAGTGCTCACCGAGGCCGGGCGGGAGAAGCTCGAGGAGGCGTCTCCCGGCCATCTCGCCGCGATCCGCACGCTGTTCGAGGAGCGCTTCAGCCCGGCCGAGCTCGACGTTCTGGCCGGACTCCTCGCCCGCCTCTCGGAGGCGGGCGAGGACGAGGAGACCTGCTCCGCCTAGCTACTTCCCCCGGATAAAGTAGCCGCCCCGCGGCTCGGTGCTGTCCGACCCGCTCCTCAGAATTGGCCTGGAAATGAACTGTTTTCAGGCGATCTGGGGAGGTTGGGATGCTGAGGTTGCAGGGCGGCCAGGTGGAGAGTCTATGGGACGAGGTGCTGCCGGAGGGGCTGCGCGAGCTGCCGGAGGATCTGGCGCAGATCGACGCGCTGTTGCAGGACGAGGCGTTGCTGTCGCCGATCGAGGCGCACTGGGAGCGGGAGGCGGAGGCGCGTGGTCGCTCGGCGAAGGGCCACGGTCGGCCGACGATTCCGATGCAGACGTACGTGCGGCTGATGGTGTTGAAGCACCGCTACGGCTGGGGCTACGAGACGCTGATGCGGGAGGTGTCGGACTCGCTGCACCTGCGCCGTTTCTGCCTGATCCCGCTCTGCGAGGAGGTGCCGGACGAGTCGACGGTCAGGAAGCTGACGCGCCGGCTCGGGGCGGAGACGGTGGCCGAGCTGTCGCGGCTGGTGATCGCGAAGGCGCAGCGGGAGACGCGCTTCCGGGCGCGGGCGGTGCGGATCGACTCGACGGTGGTGGAGGCGGACGTGCGCTACCCGACCGACTCGGGTCTGGCAGCCGACGGGGTGCGGGTGCTGGCGCGGGAGGGAAAGCGGCTTGCGGCACGGGTGGGCGCCACGGCGGCACGGGTTCGGGATCGTTCGCGGGCGGTCGGCACCCGCCTGCGGGCGATCGGGCGCACTCTGCGCCGGCGGACGGGCGAGGCGAAGGCGGAGGTGCTGGCTCTGACGGGGCAGACGGGCAAGCTGCTTGCCGCCTCCGCGAAGGAGGCGCGGGCGCTCGCCGCCGAGGCCCGCGCGAAGGCGCAGGCGCTTCACCGCGCGGGGAAGGCGAAGGCGCGGCGCAAGGCGGCGAGGCTCCTTGCCAGCGCCGAGCGGCTGGAGACGCTGGCCGAGCGCAGCGGGAAGGTGGTCGAGCAGATCCGCAAGCGGCTGGACGGCGAGCCGATCAAGGATCGGCTCGTCTCGCTCTTCGACCCCGACGCGCGTCCGATTCGCAAGGGCAAGCTCGGCAAGCAGACCGAGTTTGGCTACGTCGAGCAGCTGGCGGAGGTGACGCCGAACACGAAGCGGGGCGCGCGCGGCTTCGTCCTCCCGATGACGAGCGCGCCGGGCAACCCCGGCGAGAACGAGCTTCTGCCGCAGACGGTGGCGGAGCTCGAGCGGCTCCGGCTTTCGCCACGCGAGGTGGCGGTCGATGGCGGCTTTCAGACGAAGGCGACGGCGACGGCGCTCGCCCCGCTGGCACCCGAGCGGGTGTACATCGCAGGGCGCGCCTCCGCTGGCTCGAAACGGACGCAGCGACGCCTCGCCCGCTACCGGACCGGGGCCGAGGGCCGGATCTCGCACCTGAAACGCCGTCACGGGGTACGGCGCAGCCGCCTGAAAGGCGGCCAGGGCGAGCGTACGTGGACGGGGTGGGCGGTCTTCACCTACAACCTCGAGACCTACGGGCTCTACGCCTGAGCGGAGTGCCTGAGCGGAGTACAGGACATCGACAAGCCAGAGACACAAAGGCGAAGCCCAAAGACAGCTACTCCCCCGTCGGCTCCCTCCCGGGCTGCCGAACCCGTTTATCCGGGGGAAGTAGCTAGGCGGCGTGCACGAGCTCGTCGTCGTCCGGCGAGACGAGACCGTCGAGACGGCCCGCGAGCCGGCCGAGCGCATCGCGCTCGAGCTGGCGGACGCGCTCGCGGGTGAGATCGAGCTCGCGACCGATCGCGTCGAGCGTCTGCGGCTCTCCGTCGAAGCCGAAGCGGAGCTCGAGGATGCGCCGCTCGCGCTCCGGCAGCCCTGCCACGGCGCCTCGCACGGTCTGGCGCCGCACCGCGTCGCTCGCCTGCTCGGCCGGATCGACCGACGTCGTGTCGGCGAAGAGGTCGCCGAGCTCGCCGTCGCCGTCCGAGCCGACGCTCTGGTTCAGGGAGACCGACGCGTCGGCGACGCCGAGCGCCTCCTCCACGTGCTGCAGCTCGAGTCCGGTGGCCGCGGCGAGCTCCTCGTTCGTCGGTTCGCGACCAAGCTTGATCCCGAGCTGGGACGAGGCCCGCGCGAGCTTCTGCCGGCGCTCGTGCACGTGGACGGGCACGCGGATCGTCTTGGCCTGGTTCGCGACGGCGCGCTGGCACGCCTGACGGATCCACCAGGTGGCGTAGGTCGAGAACTTGTAGCCGCGACGCCAGTCGAACTTCTCGACCGCGCGGTTCAGCCCGATCACGCCTTCCTGGATCAGGTCGAGAAACGGCACGTCGTGCCCCTGGTACTTCTTCGCGATCGAGACGACGAGGCGCAGGTTGGCGTTGATCATCCGCTCCTTCGCCGCCCTGTCACCGCGCTCGATCTGCTTCGTCAGCGCAACCTCCTCGGCCGCGGTAAGCAGCGTGTGCCGACCGACCTCGTTGAGGAAGAGCTGTAGCGAGCTGACCGGGCCGGCCGCGACCGGCGCCTGAGCCGCCGCCCGCGCCGGGGGTGTCTCGCCGTCGCGCGGACGCACCTCGACGCCGCGTGTCACGAGCTCCTGCGTGAGATCGTCGAGATCCTCGCCGTCCAGGTCGTGCTCGAGCGCGAACGACTCCAGCTCGCCCTCGTCGACCGACCCACGCTCCTCGGCGTCCTCGATCAGGGCCTGCGCGGGGCCCAACTGCATCACAGTGTTCAGAACGTTCCTTTCCGTCGTAGGTACGAGGCGTCCGCCGAGCGGCCAAAGGCCGAATGGACGTAGAGCGCCTCGAAGACATGAACGAGCGCAGGGAGGCAAACATTCCCGCACGGGAACCCCCCGCGG
This sequence comes from Gaiellales bacterium, assembly GCA_038232215.1. GTDB lineage: Bacteria > Actinomycetota > Thermoleophilia > Gaiellales > Gaiellaceae > JBBSIG01. The sequence goes on from JBBSIG010000029.1 coordinate 15,503, forward strand.
CCGGCCGGTGTAGAGGTCGGGACCACCGAAAAGAAGGAGGATCGACATGCGCGCTCTCCTCGTGCTCGTACCCGGTCTCGCCGCCCTGGCCGCGGCCGCTGCCGCGGCCGGCGGCGGCTGGGCTACCGTCGGCGTGGAGCCGCTTCCGGGCGACGTCCGCGCCGGCGAGACCTGGAGCCCGAACGTCACTGTGCTCCGCCACGGCCGCACGCCGACGGACGGAGCGAAGCCAACCGTCACGATCACGAGCTCGACCGGCGAGCGGAGGACGTTCGCCGCAGAGCCGACCGGGCGCACCGGCGTCTACCAGGCGAAGGTCGTGTTCCCGAGCGCCGGCACCTGGCGCTTCGCCGTCGACAACGGGCTCGAGGCGACGGGATACGGCATGTCGCAGACGACATCCTTCGCCGCCGTCGAGATCGCCTCCCGCGACGACGACTCGAGCTGGCTCCCGCGCTGGACCCTGCTCGGCGGCCTCGCCGCGGTCGCAGCGGCGGCTGCCGTCGTCCTGGGGAGCCGGCGGCTTCGCCGCCCCCTCCCCGCCTAGCGACCGGGAGACGACCGGACGCGCGTGTAGACACCGACGGTGGTGGGCCGGCCACTCGAGGACGACGAGCTCGTCGTGCGCGCCAAGCGCGGCGACAGCGCGGCCTACGAGGACCTCGTGCACGCATACCAGGGAATCGCCTTCCGGGCGGCCTACCTCATCACCGGCTCCGCCGCGGACGCCGAGGAGGCCGCTCAGGACGGCTTCGTCAAGGCGTACCGGTCGCTCGGTCGCTTCCGGGCAGGCGCGCCGTTTCGGCCGTGGCTCCTGCGGATAGTCGCCAACGAGGCGCGGAACAGGCGCCGGTCCGCCGGCCGCCGGGCTGCCCTCGCGCTGCGCGCCTCCGCAGAGCCCTCGGGGGAGGCGGCCCCCTCCCCCGAGGCAAGCACCCTGGCGGCCGAGCGACACCGCGAGCTCTTGCGGGCGGTCGACGCGCTCGGCGAGGGCGAGCGGCTGGTCGTCGCCTGCCGCTACTTCCTCGAGCTCTCCGAGCAGGAGACCGCGGCGACGCTCGGCCTGCGCTCCGGCACGGTGAAGTCGCGCCTCTCGCGCGCGCTCGCGCGCCTACGGGAAAGCGGCCTCGATGCCTGAGCTCGAGCGGCGACTCGCCGAGCTCGGCCGTGAGCTCGACCTCCCGCCCGCGCCGGACCTCGCCCCTGGCGTGCTGGCCGCGATCTCCGCGGGGGCCGGGCGCCGTCGCGCGACGCGTCCGCTCGTCGTCGCGCTCGCCGTGCTCGTCCTCGCGGCTCTTGCCACCCTCGCGGTCCCGCCGGCCCGGACGGCCGTCCTGCGCTTCCTCCACCTCGGCGGCGTCACCGTCGAGCGCGTGCGCACACTCCCGACCGCCGCGGAACGCTCCCTCGCGGCCGGCCTGGGTGCGCAGCTCAGGCCGGCCGCCGCCGCGCGCCGGGTCGGCTTCCGGCCGCTCGTGCCGCGCGGGACCGGGCGCGTGTACGTGCGCGGAGCCTCCGTCTCCGCGCTGCTGCGCTCGCGGGCCGGCGAGCTGCTGCTGCTGACCGAGTTCCGGGGCGACGACTTCGGGCTCGTGAAGAAGGC